>NZ_JBEXLR010000008.1:0-112573 GCF_040610095.1 Micromonospora sp. NPDC004540 | reverse complement strand
GATCCACTGCGCCAAGTTCGGCTCGATCGAGCGGTTCATCGGCGTGCTCACCGAGCACTACGCGGGCGACGCCGGCCGGGCCGGCCCGCTCACAGCCCGTTGCGGCGGATCACGTCGCGGTACCAGTGGGCGCTGCGCTTGAGCACCCGGCGCTGGGTCGGGTAGTCCACGTAGACCAGGCCCCAGCGCTGCTCGTACCCCTCGGCCCACTCGAAGTTGTCCAGCAGCGACCAGACGTGGTAGCTCTCCAGCGGCACCCCGTCCCGGATGGCCCGGTGGGCGGCCGCGAAGTGGTCGCGGAGGAAGTCGATCCGGGCGGTGTCCTCGACGGTGCCGTCCGCGGCGAGCGTGTCCGGGCAGGGCAGGCCGTTCTCGGTGATGGTGAGCGGCACCCGGCCGTAGTCCCGGGTGACCCGGGTCAGGATGTCGTACATCCCCTCGGGGTAGATCTGCTGCCACTCCGCCTCGGAGGTCGGCCACCTGCGGACCGTGTCGCCCTGGCCGGTGACGTAGATCGGCGTGTAGTACTGCACCGCCAGCAGGTCGACCGGGCTGGAGATGATCTCCAGGTCGCCGTCCCGCACGCCGCGGGCCATCCGGCTCTCCGGGCCCAGGTCGGCCAGCACGTCCTCCGGGTACGCGCCCTTGAAGATCGAGTCCAGGTAGAGCCGGTTCTCGTAGCCGTCGTACAGCCGGGTCGCGGCGGCCGCCTCGGCGGTCTCGTCGGCGGGGTAGCAGGGGTGCAGGTTGAGCGCCGGGCCGATCCGCCCCTCGACGCCGGCGGCACGCAGCGCGCGGACGGCGAGGCCGTGGGCCAGCTGGAGGTGGTGGGCGACCAGGTACGCCGCCGCCGGGTCCTGCCGGCCGGGCGCGTGGTGTCCCCAGAGGTAGCCGTTCTGCACCACGGTCTTCGGCTCGTTCACGGTCAGCCAGACCGGCACCTGGTCGCCGAGGGCGCGGAACACCACGTCGGCGTAGTCGGTGAAGCGCTCGGCGGTGTCCCGGTTCTCCCAGCCGCCGGCGTCCTGGAGGGCCTGGGGCAGGTCCCAGTGGAAGAGCGTGGCCATCGGCGCGATGCCCCGCTCGTGCAGCCCGTCCACCAGCCGGCGGTAGAAGTCCAGCCCGCGTTGGTTGGGCCGGCCGGACCCGTCGGCCTGGACGCGCGGCCAGGAGATGGAGAACCGGTAGCTGCGCAGCCCGAGGCCGCGCATCAGGTCGAGATCCTGCGCGTACCGGTGGTAGTGGTCGGCCGCCACGTCGCCGGTGTCGCCGTTGCGGGTGCGGCCCGGGGTGTGGCTGAAGGTGTCCCAGACGGACTCGCCCCGCCCGTCCTCCTTGGCCGCTCCCTCGATCTGGTAGGCCGAGGTGGCCGCGCCCCAGCCGAAGCCGGCCGGGAACCGCAACGTCCCGTCGGGGTCGGCGCCGTCGGGACCGGGTGTGCGCCGTGTGGTGAGTAGCGACATGCGTTCTCCTCGGAGTGACTGGCCACCCGGGGCCGGGAGCGCTCCCAGCATAGGCGAGGTGCGGCCGGCCGCGTCCCGAGGGCGGCTGCGGCAGGGGCGGGGCTGGCCGCCGGGCGGCCGGAGGTGCGGGTGGGCGGGGTGTTCGCTCGGGGGCAGGGCGAGCGGCGGAGGGTGGGGCGGATAGCGAAGAAGGCCGTCCGGGCGGCGCGTCGCGCCTGTCCCGTCGGCCTCTTTTGCCGTCGACAGCGGGGGTTTAGTGTGGGGACGGGGGAGGGCAACCCCCGTCCCCACCTGTGATGCACACACGCACGGGATGGAATTGGCGTCCGATCGTGCGTGTCGCGCGGGAGCCGGGCCACGCGAGTGGCTCTGGTTCCACCTCCCTCCATGTCGGTGGGTGATGGCTGACGGCGGCGTCCGGGCTGGCCCGCCGTCAGCCGCTGGGGCTGGCGCGCCGGGCACATGGGCTTCCCGGCGATCTTGTACTTGCATCTCCGTCGATGGAAGCGCTCCCATCGGCGATGCTTGCGACTGTAACGCCCGTCACCGGTTTGTGAAAGCCCCTGAACGAGATCGAAACATGTACCTTGCTGTCTGCCCTGGCCGTTGTGGTGGGAGCGCTTCCATGGCACACTCTCAACCGCGACGCGGAGCCAGCTCGCGCGAGTGAGGGCCGTCGAGGGCACCCGGTAGCACCGGTGCGGCGTCCCGATCCCCGGCACGGCCGGGTCGACCACCTTCCCGGGCGCCTCCGTCCCCCCGCGTACGCCGCGTCGACGCGTGGAGGCGTCCTGCCGGGGCCCCAGCGTCCCGGCCCGGTCCGAGGAGACACCGCGCACATGAGACTCATGGCCAGACGTCGCCGGACGGCGATGCTCGCTGCCACCGCCCTCGCCATCGGCGGGGTGGCCCTGCCGGCGGGCGCCGCGCAGGCCGCCCCGGCCTGCGACGTGACCTATGTGACCAGTGACTGGAACAACGGCTTCACCGCCAACGTCACCATCAAGAACCTGGGCGACGCCCTGAACAGCTGGTCGCTCAAGTTCGCCTTCCCGAACAGCGGCCAGAAGCTGGTTCAGGGCTGGTCGGCCAGATGGAGCCAGTCCGGCAGCGAGGTGACCGCCACCAACGAGTCGTGGAACGGCAGCCTGCCCACCGGCGCCTCCACCACCATCGGCTTCAACGGCGCCCACACCGGCAGCAACCCGAAGCCGACCGCATTCACCCTCAACGGGGTCGCCTGCAACGGCGCCCCCACCAACCAGCAGCCCACCGTCTCCCTCGGCCTGCCGAGCGGCCCGTTCGAGGCGCCGGCCGACGTGCCGCTGACGGCCACCGCCGCCGACCCGGACGGCACCATCACCAAGGTCGAGTTCTACCGCAACGGCCTGCTGGTCAACACCGACACCACCGCCCCGTACGGCTACACCCTGGAGGACCTGCCCGCCGGCAGCTACACCGTCCAGGCCAAGGCGTACGACAACGCGAACGCCAGCGCCGTCGCCGAGAAGTCCTTCACGGTCAACCCCGCCTCCGGCCCCGTGCTGGTGGCCACCCCGTCGGCGGTGAGCGTCAACGAGGGCGCCACCTCGCCGGTGAAGTTCACCCTCAGCGCCGCACCGACCGCCAACGTCCCGGTGACCCTCGCCGTCGCCGGCGACAGTGACGTGACCGTGTCGCCCTCGACGCTGACCCTGACCCCGAGCAACTGGAACACCGGGGTCACCGCCACCGTCGCGGCCGGGGAGGACGCCGACACCGTCGGTGGCACCGCCACGATCACGGCTTCGGCCACCGGCTTCGCCCCGATCGCGGTCACCGCCACGGAGATCGACAACGACACACCGGGCGGGGACAACGCGTACATCACGAAGTTCCTCGACCAGTACGGCAAGATCAAGAACTCGGGCTACTTCAGCCCCGAGGGCGTGCCGTACCACTCGGTCGAGACGCTCATCGTCGAGGCGCCCGACCACGGCCACGAGACCACCTCGGAGGCGTTCAGCTTCTGGCTCTGGCTGGAGGCCCAGTACGGCCGGGTCACCCAGAACTGGGCCCCGTTCAACAACGCCTGGACGGTGATGGAGAAGTACATCATTCCGTCCCACGCCGACCAGCCCACCGCCGGTGCCCCCGGCACCCCCCAGTACGCCGCCGAGCACAACCTGCCCAGTCAGTACCCCTCGGCCCTGGAGCCGAACGTCCCGGTCGGCCAGGACCCGCTCCGCTCGGAACTCCAGTCCACGTACGGCACCGGCGACATCTACGGCATGCACTGGCTGCTGGACGTCGACAACACCTACGGCTACGGCCGCTGCGGCGACGGCACCACCCGCCCGGCCTACATCAACACCTTCCAGCGGGGCACCCAGGAGTCGGTCTGGGAGACCGTGCCGCAGCCGTCCTGCGACACCTTCAAGCACGGCGGCCAGTACGGCTACCTCGACCTGTTCGTCAAGGAGTCGGCCGCCCCGGCCAAGCAGTGGAAGTACACCAACGCCCCGGACGCCGACGCGCGTGCCGTGCAGGCCGCGTACTGGGCGTTGACCTGGGCCAGGGCGCAGGGCCGGGAGGCTGACGTCGCCGCCACCGTGGCGAAGGCCGCCAGGATGGGTGACTACCTGCGCTACGCGATGTTCGACAAGTACTTCAAGAAGATCGGCAACTGCGTCGGGGCGTCCACCTGCCCGGCCGGCAGCGGCCGCGACTCGGCGCACTACCTGCTCTCCTGGTACTACGCCTGGGGCGGCGCCTACGACACCGCCCAGAACTGGTCGTGGCGGATCGGCTCCAGCCACAACCACTTCGGCTACCAGAACCCGTTCGCGGCCTGGGCGCTGACCAACGTCAACGAACTCAAGCCCAAGTCGCCGACCGCGGTCGCCGACTGGCAGAAGAGCCTCGACCGGCAGCTCGAGTTCTACACCTGGCTGCAGTCCGCCGAGGGCGGCATCGCCGGCGGCGCCACCAACAGCTGGGACGGCAGCTACGCCCAGCCGCCGGCCGGCACCGCCACCTTCTACGGCATGTACTACGACGTCGACCCGGTCTACAACGACCCGCCGTCCAACCAGTGGTTCGGCATGCAGGCCTGGTCGATGCAGCGGATCGCCGAGCTGTACCTGCAGACCGGCAACGCCAAGGCCAAGGCGCTGCTGGACAAGTGGGTGCCGTGGGCCGTCGCCAACACCACGCTGGGCGCCAACTGGTCGATCCCCTCGGACATGAAGTGGACCGGCCAGCCCGCCAACTGGAACCCGACCAGCCCGCAGCCGAACACCAACCTGCACGTCGAGGTGACCGTGAAGGGCCAGGACGTCGGCGTCGCCGCCGCCTACGCCCGGACCCTCATCGCCTACGCGGCCAGGTCCGGCGACGCGGCGGCCAAGAACACCGCCAAGGGCCTGCTGGACGCCCTGTCCGCCGCCGCCGACACCAAGGGCGTCTCGATGCCGGAGAAGCGCGGCGACTACAAGCGCTTCGACGACGTCTACAACGCCGCCGACGGCCAGGGCCTCTACGTCCCCTCCGGCTGGACCGGAAAGATGCCCAACGGCGACGCCATCGCCGCGGGCAAGAGCTTCCTGGACATCCGCTCGTTCTACAAGAACGACCCGGACTGGCCGAAGGTGCAGGCGTACCTCAACGGCGGCGCCGAGCCGGTCTTCAACTACCACCGGTTCTGGGCCCAGGCGGACGTCGCCATGGCGTACGCCGACTACGGCACCTACTTCCCGGCCGGGTGAGGTGACCACTCCTCCGCGGGCGGGCCCGCCCGTCCGCGGAGGAGGCCGATCCGGGCCGAAGGGGGAATGGAGCGGTCCGGTCGGCGGGCGGCCTGACTCCCACGGACAGGCCGGGTGGGCCGGCCGTCCGGCCGACGCAGCGGACGGACCGGCCCACCGAACCGCCCGGAGATGAACTTGCCGCGAAAAAGCCCGGGAAAATCGGCGCTCCACGGGATCACACGCGAGCCGCGGACGGAGTAACGTATTTCACCGGAGAGGCCGCTCCCCCCGTGGCGGCCTCTCTTTTATTTTGCCGGCGCGCCGTCCCGATCGGACAGCACGAGCGGGTGCCGCAACCCCGGATGCCCCGCCGGCAGCGACCGCCGGATCACCAGCCAGCTCACCGCCAGCGCCGCCGCGACCAGTGGCCAGGTCAGCGCCACCCGGGCCACCACGAGCGCGACCACCTGCCCGCCGAGCCACAGCGGCACGAACACCGCCAGCCGCAGCAGGTAGGTCGCCACCCACACCCAGCTGGCCCGCGCGTACGCCCGCAGCAGTGTCGGGTCGCGTCGCCACCGGGCACGCTGGCCGAGCGCCGCGCCGACCACGACGCCGAGCAGCGGCCAGCGCACCACGATGCTCACCGTCCAGGCCAGCCCGCTGGCCGCGTTCGAGGCCAGCTGCACCAGGAAGAAGTCGGTCGCCCGCCCGGTCCGCAGCGCGATCAGCGCGGCCACGCAGACGGCGAGCAGCCCAATCAGCACCGAGCGCGGCCGGTCCCCACGCCGCAACCGCCAGCCCGCCACCGCCGCCCCGGCCAGCACAGCGGCGACCACCCCGCCCCACAGCCCGGCGATCAGCCAGCCGACGGCGAACGCCACCGGCGGCACCGTCGCGTCGACCGCGCCCTGCCGGCCACCGAGCAGGTCGGCCAGCGATTCCGGCCGCTCCCCGGACCGCCGTTCCCGCCCCGGTGTGCTGGTCACGCGCCACCTCCTCCGTCGCGTCCTCAACGTACGCCGACGGCCGCGGTGCTCCGACGAGCGCCGGGGCCGGCCGACCGTTAAGTTGTCCGGGTGCGTGAGACGGCAAGGGGTTGGACGGCGGTCTGGTTGGCCGTGCTGGCACTGGCTCAGGCGGCGGCGTTGCTGGTGGTGTGGCGCTTCGCCGTGCACACCCAGCTCGGCCAGTGGCTGGACACCGTCGCGCTGACCGGCAACCGGATCGGCCAGGACCGCATCGACGGCCCGGTGAATCGCATCCTCAACGCCATGTCGGTGGTGTCGCTGCTGGTGGCCACCGCCTTCATCGGTTTCATCGCGCTGATCCGCGGCCGCAAGGCGCTCGCCGTCACCGCCACCCTGCTCATCGCCGGCGCCAACGTCAGCACCCAACTGCTCAAGCGCTATCTGGAGCGCCCCGACTTCGGCATCGACCCGGAACGGGCCGCGGCCGGCAACAGCCTGCCCAGCGGGCACACCGCCGTGGCCGCCTCCGTGGCGGTCGCGCTGATCCTGGTGCTGCCCCCGAAGTTGCGAGTGGCCGGCGCGTTCCTCGGCGCCGGCTACGCGGCCGCCGCCGGGGTGGCCACCCTCTCCGCCGGCTGGCACCGGCCCAGCGACGCCGTCGCCGCGTTCCTCGTGGTCGGCGCCTGGGCCGCGGTCGCCGGGCTGGTGCTCCTGTTCTTCCAACGGGAACGGGCCGTGGTCTCCCCGGCCGACGCGCACCGGGTGGCCGCCGCCGTGCTCGCCGGCGCCGGCGCCGTCGCCCTGATCGGCTCCGCGCTCGCCCTCTCCTGGCTGGTCGACCGTTCCACCATCCCCGTCGAGGAACTCACCCGCCGTCCGCTCTTCATCGGGTACGCGGGCAGCGCGGCCGGCATCGTCGGCACAATGGCCGTGGTGGCCGCGCTGGTCCTCGCGGTGGTGCACCGCCTCGTGCCCCGCTGGAAGGGCTGACCGGCCGGGATCCCCGGCCGGTCCCCGGAGCGGGTCAGCGGTAGTAGGTGCCGACCGTGGTGCCGCTGGCGATCTCCCGGCCCTTGAGCGCGCGGTGCACGTCGGCGGCTTGCGGCGCGCCGGACAGGTCCAGCGGGCGGTTGAGCGCGTAGAGGCGGAAGAAGTAGCGGTGCGCCTCCTCGCCCCGCGGCGGCAGCGGCCCGCTCCAGCCGGTCTCGCCGAAGCTGTTCGGCCACTCCTGGCCGCCCGGCGGCACCCCGCCCTCGGGCACCTCGCCGGTCTCCGGGTTGATCCCGGTGACCAGCCAGTGCAGGAACGGTTCCTTGCCCGCATCCGGGTCCTCGACGAGCAGCACCAGCTCCTCGGTGGAGTCCGGCACGTCCGACCACTGCAACGGCGGTGACAGGTTGTCGCCGTCCTTGGCGAACCGCCCGGGCAGCAGGTCGTGGTCGGTGAACGCGGTGCTGCGCAGCATGATGCCGGCCATTCGGCGCCCCCTCTCCTCGTCCACCGGCGCGTACCCGGCAGGTGGGCGACGAAACGGCGGTGGCAGGCTGGCCCGGACGGGGACGGACCGGACGGGGGAGGACGGAATCATGGACACGGTACGCGCGGCGTTCCGCGACGAGTGCGCACGGCTGGACGAGGTCCTGCGCGGCCTCGACCCGGCGGACCTGGACCGGCCCACGCCCTGCCCGCCCTGGGCCGTGCGGGACCTGCTGGCGCACGTGCGCACCGGCGCTGGGCGGCTCGCCGGCATGCTCGCCGCGCCCGCCCCCGAGCGCGCCGAGGTGGACGCGGCCGGCTACTTCGGGGCGGCCAAGTTCGCGCCGGAGGTCGACCGGGACCGGATCGACGGCGCCCGGCGCGAGGCGCGGGAGCTGCCCGGCGTACCCGAGGTGGCGGAGGGCTTCGCGCGGGCCTGGCGGGCGGCCGACGCGGCGGTGGCCGCCCAGCCGCCGGGGCGCCTGGTCCGCACCCGGCACGGCGACGCGATGGCGCTGACGGAGTTCCTGCGTACCCGGGTGGTGGAGGTTGCGGTGCACGGCCTGGACCTGGCCGACGCGCTGGACCGGCGCCCCTGGCTGACCCCCACCGCGGGGGCGGTGGTCGCCGACCTGCTCGCCGGAGGCCGGCCGGTGCCCGACGAGCTCGGCTGGGACGCGCTGACCCTGGTGCGGAAGGCCACCGGCCGGGTGGCGGTGACCGACGCGGAGCGGGCGGTGCTGGACCGGACCGGCTTCCGCTGGCTCTCCTTCGCCGGCTGAGCGGCGGCGGTCAGCCGGCGGTCGCCGGCGCGGTGACGCGGCGAAGGTGGTCCAGGACGACCGGGTCGATCCGGCCGGGGACGATGCGCTCCTCGAGGTTCTCCACGCCGGCCCAGGCGTCGAGCGCCTCCTCGAGCCCGGCGGCGCCGACCGGGTGGCCGGCGGCGGCCAGCAGCGCCGCCACCTCGTCGGCGACCGGGCCGGTGAGGTCGAGGAGAGTGGCCGGGTCGGGCTTGCCGAAGAGCAGCGTGTGGATGTCGAGCAGGCGGCTCAGCTCGCCGACCGGGTCGCGGTGGTCGTCGACCCGCAGGTCGACCAGCTCGTCGCCGGTGCCGGCGTAGCCGCCGTGGCGCTGGACGACGAACAGGGCGGCGCTCTGCCGGCCCCGCCGGTCGCCGCCGGCCCGGTCGCCGGCGGCGAGGGCGGCCAGCAGCCGCTGTGGGAAGGGCAGGTCGGCCCCGCCGAGCCAGGCGTCCCGGAGCGCGTCGACGACCTCGGGGCCGGCCAGGATGTTGCCCTGTGCCGCCCAGCCGTCGCCCGACCGGCCGCCGGCCCACGGGTGGCAGCGCGGGCCGGTCCAGGCGGCGCCGTCGCCGGTCGCGCCGACCACGCCGAGCTGGCGGTCGTCGCGGCCCGGGTCGGCGGCGATGAGGCCGGCCACCACGTCCGCCGCGGGGACGCCGGTGCGCAGCATCGCCAGCCCCTGCGACCGGTACGCCAGGTTGGCGTGGGCCTGGCTGGCGAGCGCGCCGACCTCCGCCTCGGCGGCCGGGACCAGCGCCCCGGCGGCGAGGAACTTGCTGGCCACGGCGACGCCGTGCAGGAGGCCGTCGGCGGAGCGGGCGACGATCGAGAAGGTCACCCGCGGATGGTAGCGCCGGGGTTGGGGCGCCGGCGGCCCCCGACCGGGCGCGGTCAGAACGGCGGGGCGGCGTCCTCCGGCGGGCGGCCCCAGGCGCGGCGGGCGTCGGCCACCGCCACCCCGAGCAGCACCAGCGGGGCGGCGATCGCCGCCACCAGCGGCGTGGCGACCGCCGCGGTCAACGGCACCACGGGCTTGAGCAGCGGCATGAGCAGCACCAGGACGAGGACGGCCACCCAGCGCGACGGGGACACCCGGCCGAACACCTCGTGCTCGAAGCGGGCCCGGCCGAGCAGGAAGACCGCCGGACCGCCGAGGATCATGGCGACCCAGCCAGCCTGGTTGTGGCCGGTCGGGTGCTCGTTGACCAGCTCGTAGCCGATCGCGGTGGCCACCACGCCGACCACCATGACGAGGTGGGTGTCGGCGGCGGAGCGGCCGATGGTGGCCGGGTGCGCGGCCCGGGTCACCGCCTCGCCCAGGATCCGCCCGGCCCGCTGCACGTAGATCCGCCAGAACAGCACCGAGGTGAGCAGCGCGGCGGCGAAGGCGACGGTGCGGGCGGCGCCGCTCGGGGTCCGGCTGTACGCCAGCCCGGCGATGAGGATCGTCTCGCCGAGCGCGACGAGGAAGATCTGCTGGTAGCGCTCGGCCAGGTGTTCCCCGTGAATGTCCCACCGGGAGACGGTCGACCGGCCCAGGCCGGGCACCGGCCAGCCGAACCGGGACGCCAGGTACTCCAGCAGGAGCGCGAGCGCCCAGAGCGTCACCCGTGAGTCGGTGGGCAGCACCGCGCCGGCCAGCCAGAGCACCCCGGTCGCGCTGAAGGTGATGAGCATGCGCAGCTTCAGCCGGCGGTACTGGCTCCGGCGCAGCACCATCAGCAGGATCGCGGGCCGGCTCACCTGCACCACCACGTACGCGGTCGCGAAGGCCACCCCGGTGCTGCTGAAGGCACGGGATACCGCGACAGCCATCACCATGCTGCCCACCAGCGCGATGAGCACTATCGTCTGGAGCCAGATGTGGTACGGGTCGTAGCGGCTGGTGGTCCAGGCGGTGCCCTGCCAGACGGCCCAGAGCGCGAGGAGCAGCAGCAGCGTCTTGCCGCCCCCGGTGACCGCCGACCAGGCGGTCGTCCCCTCTTCGAGCGCCAGGTCCTCGAAGGCGCGGGCGGAGATCCGGGTCAGCGCGAAGACGAACACCAGGTCGAAGAAAAGCTCCACGAACGTCGCCCGGTTCGGGCCCTCTGTGGGGCGGAGCGCGGCCGGTTCGGAAGTCTTCACCGCGGCCTCCCGCCCTCGGACCACCCCACCTGGCAGTCGTAGCACTCTTCTCCGGCGTAGCGCTGCCGATCGGGCAGATCGCCCCTGCGGCAACCCCAGCTCGGCGTCTCGCACCGCGCCGCGACCTGGAGCCGCCGGCCGGGATCTTGCTCCGGGCGGCGGCGACCGGGCACGATCGACAGGTGACGAATCGATGGGGCATGACGGTGCCGCTTTCCGGCATCACGCTCGCCGACCACGCCGCGGTCTACGCGGCGCTCGACCGGGCCGGCTTCACCGACGTCTGGTCGTCCGAGGTCGCCGGGACCGACGCGTTCACCCCGCTGGCGCTCGCCGCCGCCTGGCAACCGCGGCTGCGGCTGGGCACCGCGATCGCCCCGGTCTTCACCCGGGGGCCTGGGCTGCTCGCGATGAGCGCCGCGGCCCTCGCCGAGGCCGCGCCGGGCCGCTTCGCGCTGGGCATCGGAGCCTCCTCGCCGGTGCTCGTCCGGGACTGGAACGCGGTGCGCTTCGAGGAGCCGTTCCGGCGGACCCGGGACGTGCTGCGCTTCCTGCGGGCCGCGCTGCGCGGCGAGACCGTCGACGAGGTGTACGACACCTTCACGGTCCGGCGGTTCACCCTGGAACGCCCGCCGGCCGTGCCGCCGCCGGTGCTGCTGGCCGCGCTGCGCCCCGGCATGCTGCGGCTCGCCGCCGCCGAGGCCGACGGGGTGATCCTCAACTGGCTGGCCGCCGACGACGTGCCGACCGCCGTGGCCGAGCTGGGCGAGCGCCGCCCCGGCTTCGAGGTCGCCGCCCGGATCTTCGTCTGCCCGACCGAGGACGCCGCGTACGCCCGGGCGCTGGGCCGCCGGCTGATCACCGGCTACCTCACCGTGCCGGCGTACGCGGCCTTCCACCGGTGGCTGGGGCGGCAGGAGAGCCTCGGTCCGATGTGGGAGGCGTGGGCGGCCGGGGACCGGCGGGGCGCCTCGGCGGCGGTGCCGGACGAGGTGGTCGACGCGCTGATCCTGCACGGCTCGCCCGAGGAGTGCGCCGCCCGGGCCCGCCGGTACGCGGACAACGGCGTGGACGTGCCGGCGCTGGCGCTGCTGCCCACCCCGGAGCTGACCGCCGGCGGCGCGGCGGCCTGGGCGGGGCTGATCCCGCGGCTCGGCGGGACCGGTGGGGAGGCGGGCTGAGATGAATCTGACCGACCGGGTGGCCGTGATCACCGGCGGGGCGGGCGGGATCGGGGCCGCGCTCGGCCGCCGGTTCGCCGCCGAGGGCGCCGCCGCCGTCGTCCTGGCCGACCTGGACGTCGAGGCGGCGCGCGCGGTGGCCGAGGGCATCGGCCCGGTGGCGCACGGCGTCGGGCTCGACGTCACCGACGAGGCGCAGGTACGGGCGCTGGTCGACGAGACCGAGCGCCGGTACGGCCGGATCGACCTGTTCTGCGCCAACGCCGGGGTGGCCACCGGCGGGGGAGTGGAGGCGCCCGACGCCGACTGGGACCGCGCCTGGCGGGTCAACGTGCTGGGGCACGTGCACAGCGCCCGGGCCGCGCTGCCGGCGATGCTCCGCCGCGGCCAGGGCTACCTGCTCTTCACCTGCTCGGCGGCGGGCGTGCTCACCGCGGTGGGCGACGCCCCGTACACCGCGACGAAGCACGCGGCGGTCGGCCTCGCCGAGTGGCTCGCCATCACCTACCGGGACGCCGGCGTCCGGGTCAGCGCGCTCTGCCCGCAGGGCGTCGACACCCCGATGCTCGCCGGCGGCCTCGCCGCCGGGCACCTGGGCGCCCGGGTGATCGCCGCCTCCGGGGCTGTGCTCACGCCCGACCAGGTCGCCGACGCCACCATCGCCGGGCTGGCCGAGGAGCGGTTCCTCATCCTGCCGCACCCTGAGGTCGCCGGCTACGCCCGCCGCCGCGCCGAGGACCCCGACGGCTGGCAGGCCGGCCTGCGCAAACTCGTCCGCAAGCTGCGCGCCGCCGGGTCGGCCACCTGAGCGGCCACGGCGCCTGATCACTGCACGTGGAACCGATCGTCCACGGCGAGGGCCCCAGCTGCGGCACGGTGAACGGCAGTTCCTCCAGCCCGTGCCGGGGGCTGCCGAAGGTCGGGGTCTGCGCGACGAAGGTGACCACCCCGTCGGGGTGCCGGCTGCCGGTCAACTATGAGCCGTCAGCGCCGACGGGGCTGCAGATGCTCCCCCGTTAAGAGATGCTTGGTGGCAGGGCGAGGAGTAGGCGTTGGCCTCGGTAGATGACGTCGGATAGGCACCGCTTCCTGCCGCTGAGGGCTTCCAGACCGCCGTCGCCCCCAGCCCACGGCGTGCGGACGAGGTCTCCCGCAGAGCTGGCGACAAGGGATTCGTCCATGGTGATGCGGTGCAGAGTAGCGCTGAGGTTCCGCTTGCCCGTTCAGCCGATCCGGTGCCGCGGGTGCGGTTGATGGCCAGACGGGTGACGGCGCACGAGGACCGTGAGCGCCCCGCTGCGGACTCCTTGGGGATATCGGGTGCCGCACCGGTGGAGCCAGGACTCGGACCCTAAGCCGCGTTGAGCAGAGGGATCCAATGAACCCCTGCCAGTCGGCGCTCCGACCCTGATCCAGGCGCTCACCCCCTCTCGACGTTCGACGCTGCTTGCGGCCGTCCTTTCGGGCTGAAGATGCGCTAATTGATCTTGGTCGCCGCGCGACCCTGTTGGCCCTTAGCCTCCGTTCCCTGGGGGCATGTAGCGGGCGCGGTGACCGAGAGTCCGTAGCATTCGCCTCCATTAGTGACCATAGGGAAGTGACCTTGGCAAAGTGGCTCTCGCTCATCGGGGGCGTGCTGGAACTCGCGGCCGCCGCTATCGCAACGCTCTCTGGGTGGCTCGGCTACAGGAAAGCCGAGCCCGCGTGGTCGTTCTCCGCGAATCCTTCGAGCGCTACAAGGCGCAGCAGGCGGAGGTGTGGATGAGAGGACGGCCGCTATGGAGCTAGCGGACTATCGACGCCAGCGTGGCGTCGAGCCGGACATGGTCATGGACGACCTCCAGTTCGTTCGTACTTTGATCACGTACGCCGTGAGCCGCGCCGCCGCTCTGAGCGCCGGCTTGACCGCCTTCTTTTTGGTCGCCGGCATCATCCTTAGCACCCTGGGCAACCTGGTTGGCGCTGGTCACCGGCCTCCAAGTGAGAGCGGACGGTAGTCGGGCAACTGGCAGCCCCGCGGCTACGGCGCTCCGGCCTGTCTCGACGTACTGCGACCGTGGCGTTGCCCAAGGCGTTGAGACTCGTCATGCCACCACGCCCGCAAAATCAGGATGGCATCGCACGTTGCCGATGCACCTCCTCGTCCGGGGTGGCCTCCCGCTTGGTGGATCACCGATGACCCCCGCAGTCATCGCACTCGATCGGACTGGCTGATCGCCCGTCGACCGACACCGCCCTCGTGCTGCATCATTGCGCCATGCCGACCAGAGTTGCAGGCCGGGGCCCGCGCGGGGGTGCCGAGAACGAGCTAGGTGGCGACTTCCGCGCGGACTATGCCGCCTACGTCGCCGCTCACGGTCTCCGCGGGATGAGCATCAAGGTGAGCGGGGATGAGCGAACGCATGGGTTGCCGTGTGTGATCCGGGCGGAGGTCGACGAGGCGGTGGACGACCTCGAGGTCACCTTCACCGATGGACGGCGGGTCCTACTTCAGCTGAAGAAGTCGTTGAAGCTGACCACGGCGAACGGTAGTCCGTTGCGCAAGGTGATCGATCAGTGGGTGGAGCAGGTCACGGCGGATCCTGGTGGTCGCACCCCGTTTGTGGCGCTTGCGGCGACCGCTGATGACGAAATCGAGCATCTGGCCGGTGCCCTGGACCGCAGGCGGGATTGTCACGCGGGCCTACCTTCCCCGAGCGAATACAAGGCACTAGCCAAGCTGACCGACGCCTTGTCGCAGGTGACGCCCGAAGTTCGGGATGCAGTGCTCGCCC
Source organism: Micromonospora sp. NPDC004540 (assembly GCF_040610095.1). Lineage (NCBI taxonomy): Bacteria > Bacillati > Actinomycetota > Actinomycetes > Micromonosporales > Micromonosporaceae > Micromonospora > Micromonospora sp. NPDC004540. Next base: position 98,050 of record NZ_JBEXLR010000008.1, on the reverse strand, counting down.
GCGCGTCAGTCGCGACCTTTCCATGGCATGCTCGGCGGGGCGGTCCGCCGGTCGCTGCCGCTCTCTTGGACGGCAACGTGGTGGCAGCCGGGCAGGGCGAGGCCGCCGCCTCGGAGTTGGCAAAGGCTCATCGCCGATCCGCATCGCTTCGCACGGGGCTGGACCTCGACCAGTGGATTGACCGTCTCGGCCGCCCGCCGTTCGACCTAGTCAGTGATTCAACCGCGAGCGCGTCGGCGCGCAGGGTCGCGGAGCGAGCCGCGATCGACCGGTACTACCAGCGCATCGGAGGTTCCAGCGGGGTCGATCTACTCGCCTTCGGCGCGGACCTGCCGCTGATCGACGCCTCCGTCTGTTGCGATGTCCGGCCCTCCGACGGAGATAGCGACCGGGTGGATCTCGACATCTTCTTCCGGCGCTACGGGCGGGTCCTGCTGCTCGGTGCCCCGGGATCGGGGAAATCCACGGCCTTGCGAGAGATCGTGCGGCAGGAGGCGGAACGCCGGTGGACCCTGCCCGTCCTGGTGGACCTCCGGTCCCTGCTTCGCTCCGGCGATCCGGGCAGTTCCTATTTGCCAGATCTCGTCGCCGAGCGACACCCAGTCAAGCAACTCGCGGGGATCGCCGCCGAGATGGTTGAACCGGCGGATCGTGGACTGTTGATAGAGGCAATCCACCGGGCAGCCGACGAGGGCTGGTTGCTGCTGTGTCTGGATTCGCTTGACGAGACGCGCGAACACCGGCGTGAGGTTGTCCGCTGGGTCCGTCGCCTCCTGACTGAACTGCACCCTGACTGCGATGTACTGCTGGCGACTCGGACCAGTGCCTATGCCTCCGCGGCTGTGCTCGGCTGGCGGGAAGCGACCATGCTGCCCCCGGTCTGGCCACGGGCGATCAGCGAACCGATCGTTCGGGCGATCGCGCGCCGCACCGGCCGCGACGGCGCGTGGATTGGCGACCGCCTGCGGGAGGTCGACGGCCGCATACGGGAGACGCCCTACCTGGGGGATACGCCGCTGCTTGTCACGGCTCTAGCGCTCGAGACGGCTGGGCACGGGAAGTCGGCGAAACATGCTGGAGCGGCTGCGCTGATGGACGCGGTGATCCGCCGGGTGGCGCACGACTGGGAGCGTCGGACCGGCCGCCGGGGGGTCGGGATGCCGGCGCTGCCCTCCAGCCAAATCGAGGAGGCGCTCATCGACGCCTTGGCCATAGTCGGCTGGGAGAGCGTCACGAGGGCGTCTCCACCATCGGAGAGAAGCGTCGCCCACCTGCTCGCGGGTCGGTTCCAAACCGAACACGGCCTAGTGCCGGGGGTGGCGCGCGCCCTCTCCGGCGGCTGCCTTGACTTCTGGGACGAAGCTGGTGTGCTCGTCCGGGACGACAACGGTGGAATCGATCCGCGGGCCCGCAACGTCATTGAGGTATCTGCCGCCCGTCATCTCGCCGAGTCGCCCGAGCCCGTGCGCCGTGATCTGCTGCTCCAGGCCGCAGTTGATCCGTCGATGACGCAGATTCTGTCTTTAGCAGTCTCGCTCGAACCGGACCTGCTTATCCCACTTGCTGACGTGGCCGACCGAAACGACGACGTTGACCTGCTGCTAGCCTTGGCCCGCGGCATTCCCACTCGAGAGGACGCACCGGAGCGAGCCACCACGGCCCTCATAGCGAAGTTGGGGGGGAAGACGACCGCACACGAGGAACGCGCGATGGACATCGTCGAAGCAGTCGCGCGTGTTCCCTCCCCTCCAGGGTCTCGCGAGCAGATACGGATACTTGTGCGGCGAGTGGTGCCGCCCGAACACTTGTCCACCTGGGAGGCGCTGCTGGCGCACCGGTGGAACGAGCCACACGCGTTCACCGCGTGCCTCTCGGTGGCAATGTCTGTACCCCCCGTCGATGACTCTGATCAGCCGTACGTCAACGAGGAAGGGGTTCTCGACCTCGGCACAACCAGTCCGCACAAGGTCGCCTTCTCTGAGGTCGTCCTCGGAGCAGCAGTCCGCCTTGCGACCGGGAATCCCGATATCGCTGAGCGCATCGAAGAAGTCGCCTACCACCGCTGCTCTCATACCACTTTCGAGAAAATCCAAGCCGTGTTGGTTGAACAGGGATACGTTCCCAGTAAACGCGGCTCGCGGTACGCCATGAAAGGCATGGAAGACCGGGCCGGACGCAGTCGTACCGCCCGCCAATGGCTACTTCAGCGGGCACAGGAGTTGGGAACCCAGCGTAGCCTGAGGCCAGTGGAGCGGCGCCGGTTGGGCAACCTTGGGATGCTCGTCAGCGGCCTTGCCTTTATGACACTGGAGGCTGGAGCGCTAGAGAGAGCGATCGCCGCGGATCCGGCCAATCTCTCACGGATGATGGCGTTCGTCGTCCAGTGCGGTGGTATCGACAAAGACGCGCTCTCCTCCGAAGCCACTGCGCGATTGGCGGAGCCTGCGATAACACAGGACCTTCGCATCGGGCTCGATCACGACCTGCCTTCCTGCCGGTTGACACGTTGGGAAAGGACCGACGTCCCGGCAACAATCGACTGGCTAGGCACTTTGTTCGAGACAAGCTATCTGCTCGCGCGACAATCACAGCTTGCCCTTGCGCAGGCCCCCGCCGAACATAGGCACCAAGCGAGCCGCCATGCCGAAATGGCAGCAGCGGACACGACAGTACCCACCCGAAATCGTTTCCTCGCAGCTCACCTCGCGCTCTTTCTTGACCGAGACACGCTCGTGCGGCGGTGGCGGCACGCCGATAACCCCGTGCTACTCAGTGCCGTCATGGCTTGGGTCCGCAACGACCCCGAGCGACAGGCCATCCTTACGGAAGGACTAAAACACAACGACGCACTGGTCAAAAGCTGCGCAGTGGAGAACATCGTGGATGCCGATATCACCCACATGGGCATCGTACAGGCCCTACAGGAAGCATTGCGGACCGAACTTCAGGCGACCTGCCAATACTGTGGACTCGGCTACCAAGACGTCCGGCAGGGGAATTGCTCCCAATGCAAGCTAGCACTCCCCAACCCGCTACCAGCGATAAAAAAGGCGCTCGCCTCCCGTCGGGACCTAGCCGGCCGCGCCCAGCGTCAGCGGCACTGACCGCCGCCAAAGCCACCCGTGATCGAGGATCGAGTAGAGGAGCGAATCCTGCCAGACGCCGTTGGTGTGAACGTGGTGCGGTCGGCACCTTGAGCGGGCACCGGTCGGGCTGGTTGTTTTGGGGCACCGTGAGCCGAATGGGTTGCTTGGCATCCGCTTGACGGAGACATGATCGCAGCTTCTTGCGGACCGCCGCTCCGGGATAGCGGAGGGCCGGCGGGAACGCCCTGACAGGTCGGGTCAGGTTCTGTCGGTGCGCGGGCTTGTTGACAGACGCGCGCATCGGTCTGACAGATGTCGCAGGTCGTGGTTCTGTCACGCGGCCTCCCTCTGTGACAGATCCGGTGCCGGCGGGGTGGTCTCGGCGATCGGCGGTTGCGTGCTACTCGAGGCTTTCACTCATCGTTGGGTTCAGGGCCGGTGGCCGGCGTGACTTCCGCTGCCTGGTGATATCCGAGTTCGATCAGCCTGGTACGCAGGCGCCAGAACCCCTCAGCTACCTGCCGTCGGGCGAGGGTCCGGAGTTTGTCCACACCAGCACGCGCGACGTAGTCCTGTTCCCACGGCTCGCCTTGGCCGAGCAGAAGCAGGAGGATCTTGGTGCTATCGCCTGACGAGGTTGCGGCCTTGCAGCGATCGGCCACCTCGATCGGCAGGTCGATGTGCCCGCCGGTGAGTTCCAGAGTCCGAACCATTTGCTCCGCCCAGACCTCATCGGAGAGACCGGTCACGAGCGCCCACCGGCCGGATGCTTGCAGCGCCTCGGCTGGAACGACGCGACGGTCAGCTTCGAGCAACGCGCGCCAGAACATGACGGCGGTCTCTAGCTCGGGGGTGCCCGGCTGACTGGACTGCACCAAGTACGCGATCTCGCTAGTGGCACTGGTCAACGCGGTGGTGTCGCCGCGGAGGCCCTCGATGATCGTGTCGCTGGAGTAGCCGTCCTCCCCATTGAGCGCGCCGACAAGCAGGCAGCCAACGGCGTTGACAGCGCCTCTTCGGGCGGCGGCGAATATCTGGCTCCGGAAGTGCCTATAGAACCACAAGGTCGGTCGGGCATACTTGAGCGTCAGGTCGAATGTCTCACGTCCGCGGTCGTCGTCGCTGAACAACGTTGGGGTGTTCTGCTCAAGCCACGCGGGCGCGACTGCCTCGAGGAACACTCGATGTTCTGCCAGAATCGCCCTGTACTGCATCCCGACACGTCCGGGCATCCGGACGAGCTCGTCGAGAAGCTTTGTGAATTCGGCCCTGATGGTCCCAGTCTGACGACGTTCCCATCCGGCGAGGGCGAGCACTGCTTGAAGTCCACGGCCTCTCGGATGGTTGATCGCATGGAACAGGGCGTCCGGGTCGCTACCCGAAATCCTAACCTCGCCTGCGTCGTCGTCTGCGTCCGGTATGCGGTCGATCAGTTCGAGGGCCCATGCCCATGCCGTCTCCAAATGCGCGGTCAGGTCTGCGCTCTTGTTGGCGAGGGCCACGAGTAGGTCCACGGCGGCGGTGTCGACGTTGTGCCAGCCGGGCTCGAAGTCGAAGTCGTCCCGCCCCAGTAGAGCGGGTTCCCATCGGGTGGTCCGCGCCAGTTCTGCTGCATTGAGGATCTGCGGCGCGCGGGGCGTGATCTCGCCAGCCACGTCGGTGAGGGCGCGAAAGTAGTGGAGCACGTAGACCGGCTCGTGAAGGGCCGTGACGACTGCGACTGGGTCTGTCGACCACCTATCGGGGTTGGCCTTCACGACAGCTTCCAGCGTTCGGGCAAGTTCCCGCGCTCCGAGCATCCTCGCCTCGCTGGCCGCGTCAGGGCGCCAGGTTGCGACCAGTTCAGCCGCTTCGATGACTGGGAGCGCAGTCAACTCGTCCTCGCTGCGGGCGGACTGGCCGGTGTGCAGCTCGAATCGTTCGCTTCTGCGGTCGAGGGCTTGCGGATCCGGCTCACCGTGCCGGGCGGCGACTTGGGCTATGGGCTCCCGCCACCCTGCAAGCAGGGATGCGGGTAGCACCATGGACCATCGCCACGCCCGAGCCCAGTCGTCTGGCAATGCAGACGCGGGATTTTCCGGCGCGGCGGAGGGCGTTCCTAGCGCGCTGCGCCAGGCGTCGAGCGCATCAGGCTCCGGATCGTCGTTGAGCACGTTGGTGACAAGGTCGCGATCGTCCCCGGTACAAGTCGAGGACGCCAAGCGCTGAGTGATGTGGTCGATCTTGTCCTGCAGGGAGACGTCGTTTGCCTCCGCCAGGATCCTGCAGGTGATCCGCTCGCCGATCGCACCGGGGATGCTCTTCGTCCAGTCGAGCAGATCCGCGGTTGGAACGCCGAGCTCACGGGCACGTGACAGCATGCGAGCGAGGTAGTGCGTGACCTTGGCGAGGTAACCGCGCTCCTCGCCCAGGTCGGCTGTCAGCCGGGCGATGTCGAGCGCGACGAACCGCATGTCGGGGTGACGCGCCAGCCGACGCACTTTGGCCGACAGCATCCGCGTGCGCTCAGCGACGTTGCCGGCGTCGAGTCCGGCTGCCAGCCGGTCGAGCACCGCACCGGCGTAGTAGTCGTCGCGGTCGACCGGCTCGCCGCTCAACATCGCATCCGCCGCCCGGAGGACCACCGGATCTGTCGGATCGGCGCGCTTGAGCACCCCGAACGTGAGCGCCCGAACGGCCCGAACGTTGGCGTGCAGCTCGACGATCCGTCCTACGACCGAATGTCCAGCCGTCCCGATCTGCGACGCCACGCGAAGCAATTCGAACCTTGCGCCCAGCCGCCGATCCTGCCGCAATACGTTGGAGTCGGCGAGCATGCGTTCAAGCAGGCCCGCCACCTCAGCTGGGGAACTCCGCCCGAGCCCTTCCAGCAGGCTAGCTGCCGGCCAGGCCGTATTGGGCTGCGGCAGTTTCAGAAGGCCCGCGTCGTACACGGCGTTGAGCCAGGCGGGGTCGGTGAGGCGTCCGAGGAACAATCTCAGGTGGTGCGGGTTCGTGGCCAGTTCCCGCAGCTTGCCAATCTGCTCTACGCCTTGCCACGGCTCAGCGGCCAGCTCGCTGATCGCAGTTACCACCGTATCCGGCGGTGTGAACATCCGGATGAACCAAGCCACTGTCCGGTCGTACAGCGCCGTCACCGCGTCCAGCGCCGACTCCGCGTGCAAGGCCGTGTTCGCGTCGTTTCGCAGTCGGTTGTACTCGCCAATCGGGTCCGCTTCCCCTTGAAGAGGATCAACGCCGGTCTTGTCGCGTAGGTAACCCAGCAGACGCGCAGCGTGGTACGAGCTTCGGTCTCGGTTCTCCGCGACGCGGCGCAGCGCATCCTCCAACGCGCTCAACGACGCGGTCATGTCCGCGTCGGGCTGGGCCACCTCCGACTGGTAACGCGCCCATGCCTCCAGGATCGCGGGTAGGCCGCCGCTGACTGGGGGACGTCCAGTGACCACGGCGTCAAGTGCTTCGCGAAGGTTGTATCCGGCGCTCTCAGCCAAACGAAGCCCACGATCGTCGTCCACCGCTTGCTTGATCAACGCGGCTGCGGTTCGCAGGCACGTGACCGCCTTCTCACCTCGCGAGGACAACTCATCAACGATTCGGTCGACTACCTCAGGCGGCAGCTCAGGCATACCCTGCTCGTCAGTCCGGCCCGTCGTCACATCTCTAGTCTCCACAGAACCCGGGGCGCTTCAAGGCGGGGGCCAACGCCCAAGCCGCTACTTGACAGAGAACATCCACAACGGCGGGCACAGTAGACATCGGCTGGACGGCCGCGTACCGATATCCCGACCATGACTTAGAAAAGGCGGCACTTCCGCAGCTGCGGCCGAGTGGGCAGCGGGGAGGTCGAGGCGTCTGTGCCCATCGAGCCGCGGACGGGGCGACCAGCAGGCCGGCCGAACAAGCAGCCCCCCAACGTCACGACGTGCAGATCAGCGCGTGCGCCAGGAAGAGCCCGAAGACCTCGAGTAGTCCCCGTCCACGCCGCACCGGTTAAAGATCAAGTTAGCGACTTCCGACGCCGCCATTGAAGCGGTGATCTCGCTGGTGTCCTACGACCTGCGCGTTCATCGCACAACCTCGTCCTGACGGAGCTGTACGCGGCAGCACGCAAGCCGGCGCTCAAGGCCGTCACGGAAGCCTGGATGCGGGGCAGTCGTCAGGCGCTGGAACGCCACTTCGATACCACCACCGCCCGCGAACTCGACGCTCTCATTGAAGGTTTCTGCACAGCGCGGTGCCACCGAACCCATGACGGCTGAGCAGATCCGCCACGCCATCGATCGCCACCTGCGATGATCCCAACGGCGCCCGCCGTCGTTCACACGTCCGCCTACGCGCTTGGAGATGGTCTTGTCCGCCTCGCCTCGCCTCACCTCGCCGACTCGGCAGGCGCGCCGAGCCCGTGCAGCGTCGCCGCGCTGTTCCTCACCAACGCCGCCCCTGTTCGCCAAGTCATCCCGCGCTACCCGCAGATCAAGGCCGACCTCGACGTCAGCAAGGTCCTGCTCGGCACCGCTCTTGCCGCGTTCCCGGCCGGCGCGCCTTCGCGGCTAGGGCGGGCCAGTGCGGTGCCCGGCGGGATAGTTCACCAGGTGACAAGATCCGCGGCGTCGAACCCGGCGTCCTCGGCCGCGCGCACCAGCGCCCGCCGCACGACGTCGCGTGCGGCGTGTCCGCTCAGCGACCCTCGGCCAACGACGGCGATGTCCAGCCGGGACTGGTAAGTCTTGTGGGTGCTACCGAACGGAGCTAGATCGACCAGGTCACCGAGCCGGAAGGTCCGCTCACCACCGATGTTCTGCCCGCGCTCGTTGATGATGTACAGGCTCGCCCGGGGCCGGTCACCGGGGTCCCCGCCTGCGACGGGCTCGCCCAAGGCCAGAGGAAGAACGTCGAACGCGAGGCGCCACGCCGTGATAAAGAACTCGGCAATCTCCACGTGGGACAACCGCCGGGTCACTGGCGTGTTCGGCTGGCAGGGTTCGGTCTGGCAGCCGTCGAAGTCGATCTCAACGTCGACTAGGCTTGCGAGCCGCTGAGAGCGCATGAGGTCGGGCATGAGGAATTGCAGCGTGCCGCGAATGGTAGGCCGGCCCTCGGCTGAGTGGATCACGCATTCATAGGAGGCGCCCCAGCTGTCGTTGCGGGCGAACTGGTCGGCACACGGTCGCCACCGCAGTTCGGACGGCACCCCGGTCCTGTCGGCAGCCAAGGCGGCCACGATCGCAGTCATCTCCGGCTCGCCCAACTCGGCGGTCAGGCGACGCCGGCCCGATGCGGTCAACCTCGGCTCGTCCTGAGCGAACGGGATCTGCGCGGCGAGCCGCAGCCGCAGATCCAACGCCGACTGCGAGTTGAAGGCCGTTTCAGCATCGCCGGCGTTGTTCGAGTCGAACGCAAGATCCGGAATCCAGATCCACTGGCCGTCGCCGGCCCGGCGCATGGTCCCCGTGCGCCACCAACCGCCCGCAGTCGGTACCTGCTCAACGGTCGGGCCGATGTAACGCTGGTCGCCGCCTGTCGTGTGCACCGGGAAGCCGACGCCGTGCACCCCGCCGCTCGGACGGCCGCCGCCGATGTTCGCGATCCCGTTCCACAGGTCTGCGGTGATAACCACCGCCGCCCTGCCCGTGATCGCGCAGATCACTGCGGGGTGGCCGCAGCGGGCGCCGCGCAGATGCTGCACGACACCGGGGCCGGTTTCGTATGCTGCCGCGCTGGGCAGGCCGAGAAACGACGCGCCGCCGGCGGCGTCGTACGCTTCCTCGAACGCCTCCTTAACCCCCGGCACACCGTCGCCCACGCCCGGACCAGTGTTCGCGGTGCGCGCGAGCGCCGCGTGCAGCAGCCGCGCGGCATCGTGGGTGAGTTGGCCGGTGGCTTCCAACCGGTCGACGGTCGCCGTAAGTTCGGTGGTCGCGTCGCGGAATGCCTCGACGAGCAGGTCAGGCAGCCGAACTGGCAGGTCGTCGAGTCGGTGCAGCTCCTCGCGGGTCGCGGTGTCGAACTCGGCCTCGCGTTTGGCCTTCCACTCACGCAGCACGTCGACCGGATACCGGCCTCGGGTTCGCACATCATCAATGATCTTGTGATGGCGGCCGCACAGGATCAGGAGGTTCTCGAACGCGTTACGATCCGGGACGTTCACGCCGCCGCGCGGGCCGGACGCAACCGCCGCGACGATGTGCGCGATCTCACCGACAAAAACAGGCTGGCCGCCGTCGAGAACGATCACCGGCTCGTCGCACTCAAGCGCGTAGCAATGACCGCGGCTCAACCCATACAGCGCCCGTCGGACTCGTTCGGGGATCGTCCCCCGCGCCTCAACCACGGCAGCAGCCTAGCCTCAGCCGCTCGTGGCTCCCGGCACCCCCATCGCGGGCATCCTGGGCTCCATCCGGAGTTGGAACTGCCGGTGCTTGTTGCGCGATCGCCCTCGGCAGCTCATGACCGAGGCGGTGGGTAGGAATCGGGCCGCCGATTGGAGACCCGGGATCGCCAGCAGACCGCTCTGCCGGTCGGTGACAGGCGGTGTCACCGATGCCCAGTTATGACCGGCCCGGGATCTGCCGGCAGCACCGACCAACGTGTTCGGTGTGGACCGTTGCCGACTACCGGACTATCTCGGCCAACCGCAGCAGGCCCTCGCGTGCGGTCACGGTCCAGGTCGCCTCAGCGGCGCTGCGCGCCCGGTAGAGCCGGTCTAGCGTCGCAGTCCCCACTGTCAGTGGCAACGGGGCGGAGACCCACCACGATGCACCTCGGTCTCACGCTCGACGGTCACGCACAACACCAGGACCGCGGTGCCCGGGACACCTCGCGGCGCCCGGCGGTACCCGGCCAAGACGTCGGTGGACGGCGTGAGTCTGCCGGGCTGGGCAGCCGGCTCGTCGTGGTCGACGTGCAGCACGAACCGCACGGCCCACCCGTCGTCGATCCCGGTGGTCGGCGTCAGCCCCGGCGGGTCAGCGACGCCAGCGCAGCGGACCGGGGTGCACCTGCCACAGCAGCCGCCGCCACCGGGCGCGCGCGTCGCGTAGGGCCGACACGTACCCCCCGGCCAGGTCCGCGGCCCGCTCGGCCTGCTCGGTGGTCACGCTGCCCGGGGCGAACCCCACCTGGTTGAGCAGCCCGGCAAGCTCGTCGACCGCCTCGCCTGGCCGGTCCGCGGTCGCGTCCGCCGGGCCGCCGTCGGCCGCCTGAGCCTGGGCCAGAGTGCACCGGGCGAACGCGGCGACCTCCGCCGCCGCGAGATCCGCGCCGACCGGGTGGCCGGCCAGTCGTAGCGCGTCGGTCAGCTCCCGCCAGGCGCCCGCGATCCGGCGGCCCGGGTCACCCTGCGCCAACCGGCCCCGGGTCAGCCTGCGGCGCAGCGTCGCCAGGGTCAGCAGCGCCGCCCCGACCAGCAGCACCAGGGCACCGACGCCGCCGCCGATCAGCACGGGCGTACCCGGTCCGCCCTGGCCGTCGCGTCGGTCCGGGCCGGCCGCGGCCGGCGGGGTGGCGGTGGGTTCCACGGTCGGTGCGGGCACCTCGGACGGGGGCGGGTCCTCCGGCTTCGGCCGGAAGTCCTCCTCCACCGGGCGTGGCTCCTCGTCCGGGCGCGGCATCGGGTCGAACGGCACCCAGCCGACGCCCTCGAAGAGCACCTCCGGCCAGGCGTACGCGTCCGCCGCCCGGACCGGGCCGTCCGCCTTCGGCTCGAAGCCGACCACCACCCGGGTGGGCAGGCCGGCCAGCCGGCCCAGCACCGCGAACGACGCCGCGAACTGCTCGGAGGTGCCCCGCTGCCCGCCGCCGTTGCGCGGTCCGAAGAGGAAGAACGCCAGGTTCGGGTACGCGTGCCCGCTCGGCGCGTCCGCGGTCACCCGGTAGTGCTCGGCCAGGAAGTCCGCGATCGCGGTGGCCCGGGCGTACGGGGCGCCGTTCTCCTCGGCGAGCTGGGTGGCCAGCCGGCGCACCTGCTCCGGCGCCCCGTCGGCGACCCGCAGCACCCGTGCCACCGCGTCGCCCGCCGGCACGTTCGCCGTGCTGAGCAGGTTGACGTCCGGCCGCTCCCGGACCGAGGCGACCTCGTACCGCAGCCCCGGCGCCAGCCCCTCCGGCCGGATCAGCGTCCCGGTGGCCGGGTCGTACGCCACCCGCGCGCCGGTCACCTCGCGCGGCGCCGGCACCGCGGGCAGCAGCCGCCCGGTCAGGTCCGCCACGGTGATCTCCTGGCGCACCGGGTCGGTGGCGGCGCCCGGCGTCGGCTCGGCGGCCGGCAGGATCCGCCCCGCGTTCCGGTACGTCGCGCCCACCCGCCAGGTCACCCCGTCGTAGTCGCTGAGCACCGCCAGGCGGATCCGCGGCGGGCCGGCGTCCGCCGCGCCCGCCTCGGTCCGCACGTCGAGCAGCTTCTGGTCCGGGTTCAGCGCCCACCCGGAGATCCGGATCAGCGGGTTCTCGTCGAGCGACTCCACCTGCGGCGGCTCGACGTAGCGGCGCGGGTCGACCGGGCGGGCGTCGACCTGGCCGGCCACCACCGGGGCGAGCAGGGCCGTCAGCGCCACCACGACCGCCACCCCGGCCGCGCTCGCCGCGAGCAGCCGCAGCCGCACCGCCGCGCGGACCGCCGGGGCCAGGCCGGCGACCGGGTCCGCCGCGGCCGGGCCCACCCGCCCCGCGGGCGCCGCCAGCCCGACGGCGGCGACCGCCGCGAACAGCAACGTCGGGCCCACCGCCGGGCCCGCGTTCGGCCCGACCACGTAGAGCGCGCCGGCGTAGAGCAGCACCGGGGGCAGGTAGCCGAGCAGCACCCGGCCGGCCCGCAGCGCCACCTCGGCGGCGGCCAGCCCGGTCAGCCAGGCGGCCACCACCGGGACCAGCACGGTGTCCGGGGCCGGCTCCACCGGGATCATCGCGGTGAGCAGCCGGGGGATGGCGTTGCGGGCCGCGTCCGCCGCCACCTCGGCGAGGCCGCCCGGCAGCGCCGCGTGGCTGGCCGCCAGCCGCAGCGAGAGCAGCGTCCAGCCGGCCAGGACGGCCACCGACAGCGGCGCCACCAGCCAGGACGGCAGCCGCCGGGCCGCCACGCTCACCAGCACCGAGCCGACCGCCGCGCCGGCCGTCAGGCGGACCAGCAGCGGGTCCGCGTACACCCGGCCGAGCACCACGCCGGCCAGGGTGATCATGACGATCAGCGCCATCGGCACGGGCACGGCCCGCAGCACCCGCGCCGCGACGCCGCCAGGCCCGCCGTCCGGCCCGGCCGGCGCGTCGACCGCCGGGCGCGGCGGGGCTACGGTCACCACCGGCGGATCCCGTCCCACTCGGCGGCGAACTCGGCGCCGTCCGCCGCGTCCACCACCACCAGGCCCGCCGCGCCGGCCGCCGTCGGCTCCGCCGCGCCGAACATCCCCACCACCACCGACGGGTACGCGCGGCGCAGCGCGCCGACGTGCCCCAGGTCGCCGCGGGCACCCGGACCGGTGAGATAGATCAGCGTGTCGCCGAGCCGGTCCTGCCGCAGCCGGGTCAGCGCGGCGCGCAGCACGTCCGCCCCGCCCTCGGCCAGCTCCGCCGCGGCCAGCCGGTCCAGCGGTCCACCACTGCCCGCCGGCTCCTCGTCCGGTGGCGCGACCAGCAGCAGGCTCACCGGCAGGTCCTCCCGGGTCGCGGCGGCGACCACCGACGCCGCCGCCTCACACCCCGACTCGAACGACTCGGCCACCCCGGCGGCCCGGTCCGGGTGGGCGGCCGCCCGGTTGTCCAGCAGCACCACGAGCCGGGGCAGGCTGGTGTCCACGTTCTCCCGCACCATCAGCTCACCCACCCGCGCGCTGGTCCGCCAGTGCACCCGGCGCAACTCGTCGCCCACCACGTACTCGCGCAGCGAGTCGAAGGTGATCGAGCCGTGCGGCACGCTGTCGGTGCGCCCGTCCAGGCTGCGGCCGGCGCCGGTCGGCACCGCCGACAGCGGGTGGATGCGCGGATGCACCCACACCGGCACCGTGTCCCCGTACGCGCGGGCCAGCGCCACCAGACCCAGCGGGTCGCGCCGGGTCACCCGCAGCGGCCCGACCGGCACCACGCCCCGGCGCCGGGTCGGCACCGGATAGCGCACCTCGGTGTCCCTCCCGGGGCGCAACCGCAGCAGCGGCACCGGCACCAACCGGCCGGCGCAGCGGTCCTCGGCCACCAGGTTCGCCGCCCGCAGCCGGCCGGTGTTGCGCACGGTCAGCACCATGGCCGCCGGCTCACCCCGGGCCACCCGGTCGGGGTCGGCCACCCGCTCGACCGTCAACCGGGGGCGCCAGGCGGCCGTGACCAGGGCGTACCCGACCGCGACGCCGGCCGCCGCGCCCAGCACGGTCAGCTCCGGGTACGCGTACCGGAAGCCGACGCCGAGCAGCACGACGGCGGCGACGAGCAGCCCGACGCCGCGGGCGGTGATCCCCACCGGTCAGCCGTGGATCGGGGCGGGCTGGCCCGACGGCAGCGGCACCGGCACCGAGGCGACCGCCTGGCGCAGCACGTCGGCGGGGGTCACCCCGCGCACCTGCGCGTCCGGGGTGAGCAGCAGCCGGTGCGCGAAGACCGGCTCGACCAGCGTCTTCAGGTCCTCCGGCATGATCCAGCCCCGCCCGTCGATCAGCGCGTACGCGCACGCCGCCCGGGTCAGCGCGATCACGCCCCGGGGGCTGACCCCGACCCGCACCTGCGGATGGGTGCGGGTCGCCGCGGCCAGCCGCACCGCGTACGCGTAGAGGGGCTCGGCGATGTGCACCCGCCGGGCCATCTTCACCATCTCGCCGACGGTGGCGGTGTCGGTGACCGCGGTGAGCGAGTCGGGGGAGCGCAGGGTGGCGCCCCGCAGCACCTCCACCTCCACGGCCTCGTCGGGGTAGCCGACGGAGAGCTTCACCAGGAACCGGTCGAGCTGGGCCTCGGGCAGGCGGTAGGTGCCGTCCATCTCGACCGGGTTCTGGGTGGCCACCACCAGGAACGGCTGCGGCACCGGGTGGCGTACGCCGTCCACGGTGACCGTGCGCTCCTCCATCACCTCCAGCAGCGCCGACTGGGTCTTCGGCGAGGCCCGGTTGATCTCGTCGGCGATCACGATGTTCGCGAAGACCGGCCCCGGGTGGAACTCGAAGCCCCGGGTGGCCTGGTTGAAGATGGTCACCCCGGACACGTCCGAGGGAAGCAGGTCCGGGGTGAACTGGATGCGCCGCCACTGGCCCTTGACGGTCGCCGCGACCGCCCGGGCCAGGGTCGTCTTGCCCACCCCGGGCACGTCCTCGAGCAGGACGTGCCCCTGGGCGAAGAGCGCGGTCAGCGCCAGCCGGACCACCTGCGGCTTGCCCAGCACGACCGCGTTGACGTTCTCGGCCAGCCGGGCGGCCAGGGCGGCGAAGCCCTGCACCTCCGGCTGGGTGAGCGGTTCGTGGGTGTTCACGGGCGCAGGTGCTCCTCGGTGCGGCGCGGTCAGCAGGTGGGCAGGAGGTTGATGTCGTCGCCACCCTCCAGGTTCAGCCAGGCCCACGGGATGTAGTTGCGCCCCGAGTACTCGACCTGCACCCACCAGGTGCTCTGCTTCTGGTTGTTGTAGATCCAGGAGTCGACGTTGTCGCCCTGCTTCCGGCAGTACGCCTTGAGCCGGGTGCCGGGCTTCGCCCAGCCGACCTGCTTGGCGTTGAGCTGCTGCGGCACCGAGAAGATCTCGTTGCCGTTGCGGCCGTCCACCTCCGCGTTGCAGTAGGTGCGCTGATCCCCACTGGGACCGTTGTTGCAGGTCGCGATCCCGTACAGCGCGTCGGTGCCCTGCGCCCGGGTGGCGGTGCCCTTGCCGGCCGCGTTGGTCGCCGTCACCGTCACCGTGTAGGCCGTGCCCGGCGTCAGGCTGGTCACCCGCAGGCTGGAACAGCTCCCACTGGCGGTCTTGCCGCCGGTCGCCGCCGAGCAGGTCGCCCGGCCACCGCCCGCGTCCACGGTGAACGTCACCGTCACCGAGGTGGCGTCGGCCGACGAGCCGGTCACCGTGACCCGCGGCGCGGCCACCGTGCGGGCCGTGGTGCTGGCCTCCGCGCCGGGACCGGCCTCGTTGACCGCCTTCACCTTGACCGTGACGTTCTGCCCGTCGCCGAGCCCCCCTATCGTGGTGCGCACGTCGGTCACCTCGGTGGTCTTTCCGGCCGCCTCCACCACGTACTTCGTCACCGGGCGGCCGTTGTCCACCGCCGGCGCCCACTGCACCGCGATGGTGCCCGGCTGGTCGGCCACCGTGGACGCCTGCAGTTCGGTCGGGGCGGCCGGGGCGGTGAACGGCACCACCGTGTTGCTCACCGGCGAGGCCTTCGACCCGGCGCCCTTGTCGCTCACCGCGATCACGGTGAAGGCGTACTGCGTGCCGTACTCCAACTGGCCGGCGGGGATGACCAGCTCGGTCTTGGGCGACTCGCCGGCCGGGGCGGTCGCGCCGGCCGAGCTGGCGGTCACCGCGTAGCTGGTGACGGTGTTGCCCTGGCCGTTGGCGGCCGGCCATTTCACCAGCACCGTGCCGTCCGGCCGGGCCTCGGCCGTGACACTGGCCGGCGGATCCGGCACGGCGGCGGTCGCCGTGACCGGGTTGCTCCGGCGGGCCGGCCCGTCGCCCTTGGCGTTCACCGCGTGCACCGCGAACGTGTACGTCTCGCCGTTGGTCAGCCCGGTGATCTCCAGGGCGCGCTGGTTCGCGCCCACCTCGCGGCGCTGGCCGGCGCCCTCCACCACGTACCGGGTGATCTCGGCGCCGTTGGACGCGGCCGCCTGCCAGCTCACCCGCGCCGACGCGTTGCCGGCGGCGGCGGTCACCGCGCGCGGCGCGCCCGGCTTGCCCACCTTCGGCTTCTTCGGCGGGGGCGGCGGCGGGGGAGCCGGCGGCGGGTCGCCGCCGAGCACGTCGTTGGCGTACTTGTTGACCTCGCGGATCTGGTTCCGGTCGTCCACGACCTGGGCAGTGGACGAGTTCGGCGGGTTGATGAAGAGGTGGTTCTCGCGGACCTCCAGCTCCATGGGGCCGGGCCGGCCGGAGCCCTTGATGGTGTCGACGAGCTGCCCGTTGGCGTCGAACGAGTAGACCGTGCCGGTGTTCTCGTCGGCGCAGTAGAACCGGCCCGCCCAGGCGACCGCGGGGCTGAGCCGCTCACCAGCGCCGGGCACCGTGAACCGGTGCACCTCGGCGCCGTCGCGGACCACGTGCACCTTCCGCTCGCCGGCCACCGTGACCGGCACCTGCGGGCCGCTGGTGCGCGTCGGCAGGTTGCCCGGGGCGGTCATCGTGAGGTCGGCCCGCAGCGTCTGGCCGGCCCGCACCGTGACCAGCGAGGCGGAGGTGCGGTCGAGCACCGCCACCCCCTCGTCCAGGGTGGACACCACCAGCTCGTGTGCGGGTTCGGCGACCTCGTACGTCTCCACCCGCTTCGGGCTGAGCCCGGCGGGCGGCGCGGCGCCCGGGGTGGCGGGCAGCTCGGCGGCGGTGACCGCCGAGACGGTGCCCTCGCTCGGCACCGCGATCCACAGCTTGCCGGCGCCGTCGAACGCCCCGCCGGCGATGCCCGGCGGGTAGCGCACCGGCTCGCCCACCGGGGTCAGCGACCGCGGGTCGAGCTGCCGGACGATGCCCTGCACCGCGTCGACGACGAACGCCGCCTCCTCCTGCAGCGCGACACTGACCCCGAGGCCCGGTGCGGTCGGGGTGGTCGCGGTGATCTGCAGGGTGGCCAGGTCCAGCGAGCTGACCTGACCGGTGTTCAGATCGCGCAGGATCAGCAGCCGGTCGGTCTGGGCGACCTGCATCTGGTGTCGGCGCCCGCCGGGCACCTCCATCCGGGTGTCCACCCGGGCGGTCACGCCGTTGACCCGGGCCAGCTCGCTGCGGCTGGTGCTCCACAACCAGGACGAGGCGTCGTAGTTGGCCACCGCGTTGTCGGCGGCGCCCAGCCCGAGCACGGTCAGCCCCATGGCGGCCAGCAGCGCGGCCACGGTGCCGATGGTCACCAGCCCGCCCCGCATCCGCGACCGGGGGCGGGCCGTCTCCGGCCCGGTGCTCGTGACGTCCTCAATGGTGGTCACTGCCGGCTGCCTCCCCGCGTCGGTGAGGGAGGGCGGCGCGCGTGGTCGACCCTCCCCAGAGCCGGGAGCCATCATAGGGGCCGGCCGGGGCCGGTGGAACCCGCACCGTCCCCCTGTGGACACCGAGCGTGTCGTAGGAGGCCGGTCAGTTCGGCGTCGTGCCGCCCTCCCGGTCGGTGCAGACCTGGCCCGAGGTGGCGTAGGTGTCCGTCGAGTAAACGGCCAGCACCGTGAAGCAGTAGTCCAGCTTCGGACTCAACCCGTTCACCGTGTAGCGGGTCTGCCCGGCGTCCACCGTGGCCATCACCCCCAACTTCTGCCCGGCCCGCCCGCCGGCCACCACGAACGGCACCCCGCCGTCCGTCGGGTCGGTCCAGGTGACCGTGATCGTGGTGGTGTCGTCCTGCAACCGCAGGTCACCCGGGGGCGGACCGCTCACCTTCGGCTTCGCCGCGGTCGGCGCCGGCGCAGGCGGCGGCGCCGGGTCGCGGTTGAGCAGCACCGCGCCGACGCCGACGGCCGCCGCCACCGCGGCCACCACGGCGCCGGCCACCACGGCCACCACCGTCCGGTTGCGGCCGCGCGGCTCCGGCTCCTCCGCCACCGGGTACGCGGCCGGCTGGTGGAACGCCGGCGGCACCGCCGGCCAGGCCCCCTGGCTCGGGTACGGCTCCGGCGCCGGCTGCTTCGACTCGGGGAAGGCCAGCAGCCCGTCGTAGACCGGCAGCGGCCGGGCCGCCTCGTCCCCGCTCTCCGGCGCCGGATCCGGGTCCACGGTGGCGGGTTCGTCCACCACCGGTTCCGGGCGTGGGTCGCCGGGCCGCTCGACCGGCTGCGGCGGGGCGGCGCTGCTCCACGGCGGTGCGGTCATCCCCCAGGGCGGCACGGGCGAGGCGCTGACCGGCGTGGCGCTGACCGGCGCGGCCGCGGGCGGCCCGCTCACCGGCGGTGGATACCCGGGCGTCGGGGGCCCGCTCACCGGGTACCCGGGCGGGCCGCTGACCGGCTGGCCGGGCGGTGGGAGAGTGCTCGGCGGCGGTCCGCTCGCGGGTGGCGCGCCGAACGGGAGACCGCCGCCGGGCGTGCCCGTGCTCGGTCCGGCGATGACCGGCGGCCCGCTGACCGGCGGAGGTAGGAGAGGCGCGCCGTTGCCCTGTTGCAGAGGCAGCGCCGGGCCATTGGCCGGCGGGTTGCCGACCGGCGGCGGAAGGGGCGCGCCGCTGGTCGGTGGCCCGCTGACGGGCTGGGATGCGAAGGGCACGCCACTGTTCGGTGGGCCGCTGACGGGTTGCGGCGGGAAAGGCGCGCCACCGCCCGGCGGCCCGCTGACGGGCTGCGGTGGGACGGGCGTGCCGCTGGTCGGCGGGCCGCTCACCGGCGGTGCAGGCAGGCGACCGCCGCCATCGGGCGCACCGCTGCTCGGCATTCCCGAGGTCGGCATGCTGCTGACCGGTGAGGGCGGCAGGGGTGGGCCGCTGACCGGGGCGCCGGAGACCGACGTGTCGTGCACCGATCGCGTCCCGGCGGCGGACTCGTCCACCGACGGCTGACCCTGCCGGGCTCCGCCGCCAGAGGGCGGCCCGCTCACCGGCGGGTTCGCCAGCCACGCGCCGACGGGTGGCGGGGCGACCGCGGCTCCGGCGGCGGGCGGCTCGGCCGGCGGACCGCTCACCGGGGGCGCGCTCACGGGCGAGTTGCCCGCCGGGGGCGCGCTCGCGGGCGAGTTGCCGGCCGGGGGTGCGCTCACGGGCGAGTTGCCGGCCGGGGGTGCGCTCACGGGCTGGCTGCTCACCTGGGCGGTCGCCCCGGCGCCCGGGGAGGTCGAGGCGGCGATCCGCTCCGCCTCCTCCCGGAGCAGCGGACCGATCTGCTGCACCTGGATGGTCGGCTTGTCCCACCCCGGCGCAGGGGCTGCGGGGGCGTCGCCGCCCTCGCCCGGGCCGGCGTCGCCCGCGTTCGGGGCGGGCTGGACGGGCGTCCGATGTGGTGCGACGGCCGTTTCGGGTTCCGATGCCGGCGGGGCCGAGTTGGGTGCCGGGATCGGCGCCGCGGACGTCGGCGGGGCGGAGACCGGGATGGCCGGCGGGGGAGGAAGCATCCCGGGCGAGGGCGAGGGCGAGGGCGAGGGCGAGGGCGCGGGCGCGGGCGCGGCGGAGGTCGGGGCCGGGATCCGCGGCGCCGGTGGCACGGTCGCCGGGGCGGGCGGAACCGGCGTTCCCGGCGCGCCGGAGGTCGGCGCGGCCGATGCCGGGTCGGGTGCCGGCGGCGTCGAGACCGGTCGGGCCGGAGGCGGGATGACGGGCGCCGGCGGCAGCGGGACCGACGGCGGGGCAGCCGGCGGTGCGGTCGACACCGGCGGCATCGGCGTCCGCGCGGGCGGCACCGGCGTCGGCGCGGCGGCCGGCACCGAGCTGGGCGCGTGCGGCATCGACCCGACCGGCGGTGCCGGGCGTGCTGCGGGCGGCGCGACGGGCGGCGGCGCGCTGTGTGCGGGCGGCACGACCGGGGGCGGCGTGGTGTGTGCGGGCGGTGCGACGGGCGGCGGCGCGCCGTGTGCGGCCGGCACGACCGGGGGCGCGGTGTGTGCTGGCGGTGCCGAGGCCGGTCGGGCGGGCGGTGCCGCGCCGGGCGCGTGCGGCATCGGGGGAACGGCGGGTGGGACCAGTCCCGGCGGCGCGCTGGTCGGAGGCGGTGCCGGGACGACCGGAGGCCGGGGCGCGACCGGCGTGACTCCGGGCGCCGGTGGCACGGCGGCGACCGGCGGCGGCGCAGGGGTGGCCGGGGCCGGGCCGGTGGCGGCCGGTGCGGGAAAGCGGGTCGTCGCCTCCGCGGGCGGCGCCCAGTCGGTCGACGGGCCGCCACCGGGCCCCCCCGGCCCGGAGATCGGCGTCGGGGGAGCGGAGACGACCGGGGGCGGCGGCAGTGGGGCCGAGGCGGGAGCGGCGCTGATCGGCGCGGGCGGGACCGGTGGCGGTGGCGGCAGGTGGGTCGCCGGGCCGGGAGCGGGCGGCGTCCACGGGGCCGGTCGGGCCGGCCCTTGCGGGGGTGCCCATTCGGCGCCGGGTACCGGCGCCGCGGGAGCGCCGGGCCGGGGCGGGGCGGGCTGTGCCGGGTACGGCGGCTGCACCGCCGGCAGCGACATGGTCGGCCCGGACAGTGCCCCCGGATCGGGCTGCGGGCCGGCAGCGGCGGCGGAGCCGCCGGCGAGCGGACCGGGCGGGGCGGGAGCGGCGGCGGAGCCGCCGAGGTACTGGTGGGCTGCGCGTACCGCGGGGTGGTCCGGACCGAGCACGGCGGGCCCGGCGGTGGCCACGCGGGCGTAGTTGCGGCGGGCCTCGTGCCGGTTGCCAAGTTCCTCCGCCACCCCGGCGAGGTCGAAGCTGAGCGCGAGCATCAGCGGGTCGCTGTCGCCGCGGCGGCGCTCGCCGGCCGCGTACGCCTCCTCGAGGACCCGCCGGGCGGCGGCCGGGTCGTCGGCCTCGCGGTGCAGCCGGGCCAGCAGATGGCCGGTGGCCAGTACGTCGGGGTGGTCCTCCCCGTACGCCAGGCGGGCCGCCGCGATGGCGTCGGCGAGCAGGCGGCGGGCGGTCGCCAGATCGCCCGCGGAGCGCAGCGCGAGCGCCTGGTGTTGAGCGGCGGTCAGGGGGGAGGGGTGGGACACGTGAGCAATGCTGCCCGGAATCGCCGGTTCCTCGCTACCCGGCCCCCAGCATCCGATACCGGCCGCCGGTGCCGGCTGCCGCCCTGCCACGCTGACCTGCGCAAACGCTGCGGCATGACGGCGATGTGCATGATCCATCCGGGCCGTGTACAGTAATGCCCCGTGCGGCCCACCGGGGCGGCCGAACCGGTGAGAAGATCACTTCGGCCGACAGGGTAGGCTGGACGAGCAGGTCCGGGTGGCGGAATGGCAGACGCGCTAGCTTGAGGTGCTAGTGCCCGTATAGGGCGTGGGGGTTCAAGTCCCCCCTCGGACACAAATCCATTACCCCACGGTGCGCGCTTAGATCCACTGAAGCGCGCACCGTTTGCGTTTCTGGCTGGTAGGTGAGCCGAAGACCGAGTTGGCGGTAGACCTCGGCCCTGTCGGCGGGGTCGGCGTGGCGGAGGGCGGCGGCGATGTCGCCGAGGGCCGTTACCAGGTCTCTGATTTCCGCTCGGCTCATCCGGCGTGGGCTGTGGCTCGCGTTCGCGGCCGTGAGTGACCACCTGCCCTGCACGCAGGAGGCCCTCGCGGCGTGCGCCGGGCAGTGGACCGCATGACACGCAAGTAGCCGTGTGCCCCACGACGAGCGACGGCCGCTCCGCCGCGGGTGACGGCGGAGCGGCCGACCGGTCGAAACCGGATCGTTCCGGTCAGGTGGTCACCCGGGTCGGCATGGCCGTCCGCAGGGCCGTGTGTCGGGCCCCCGACTCCAGGATCCCGTCCTCCAACCTGAACGCGAGCCCCAGCTCGCGGAAGCTGTCGACGGCCTCCGGGGCGCGCGGGGGGACCGGCCCCAGCATCACCCGGTGCAGCCGCTGGACCTCGGCAGTCGGTTCGACCCCCAGTTCGTCCCGGAGCACCCGACGCAGCCGTTGGTAGACCTCGAGCGCCTCCGCGCGGCGGCCGGAACGGTGCAGCGCGACCATGAGCTGCCCGTAGAACCATTCGTTGAGCGGGCGGGCGATGACCAGCGACTGCAGCTCGGGCACCAGCTCGCGGTGCCGCCCCAGCTGCGCCTGCGCCTCGATGCGCAATTCGATCGCCCGGGTCCGTAGCTCCTCCAGGTTGGCCGCGTGTGCCGCCAGGACGGCCCCCATGCTCACGCTGGCGAACGCCGAGCCGCGGAAGAGTGCCAGGGCGTCCCGCAGGTGGCCACTCGACTCCTCCGGCTGCCCGGCCTGGAGCCGCTCGGAGCCCTTCCGGAGCAGCCGCTCGAAGATCGTGGCGTCGGTCTCGTCCACGCTGGCGTCGAGGAGGTAGCCGGGCGAGCGGGTGAGCAGGACGTTGCGTTCCGGTCGGGTGAGCTGCTTCTGCGCGAACATCCGCCGCGCGTGGTAGACGTACGTCTGCAGAGTCGTCAGGGCGCTTCGGGGCGGTTGGTCACCCCACAGTTCCTCGACGAGTGTGTCCACACTGACTACCTCACCCGCCCGGGCCACCAGCAGTGCGAGGACCTGGCTGATCTTCGACGCTCCGAGCGGTATGGACTCGCCGCTGTCGGTGATTATCTCCAGTGATCCGAGCACATTGAACTTCATGGTCATCCCCCCGCTTAACCCGGTAGCTCGAAATGCCGACGGCGCGTATCGGAAAAATGTCGTCCGATGGCTGCCGATTCGCCTGAAGCGGTCATTCCGGGTCGCCCCCCGGAGTCCACTGTGGTTGCTGCTTCCCTTCGCCCTGCCCGCGCTGTGGCGCGGGCGTGGGCCCGTGCCTCGGTGGTCCGCTCACGTCATGGTCCCCCCCTTGGTCCTTGCGGTGTGTAGGCAATCACTGCTACCTGGTGCTGTCAATGGACATAGTGGTGACTCAAATTCGACAGCCGGTAGTTTATTGAAGTCACCTCAATGAACGTCCACACGACCATCGTGATCTGCCTCACGGCGCCGGTGTGCCGAATGCTATTCGGTACGTCGCCGCAGTTTGTCGGCGCTCGATTGTTATTGCGTACGACATTTTCATGCGCAACATTCACCCGCTTGTCGCAGTCGGCCGGGACGGCGATTGGCGGGACCCGGCGCCCTGCCTGCGGCCGGGCGCGCGGCGCCTTACCAGAGCTGCTGCCCAGCCCTCCGACCCGGCGGTCGTCGTCGACGGAGGGCCACGGGCGGCGCCGGCACGCCACGCCCCCGGTGACCGTTCCCCGGGGACGATGGACCGGCGTCGTGGCCGGCGGCGGTCGGCCGGCGGCCGGGTCGCGGCGGTGGCGAGGGCGGTGTCGTGGATGCCGGGGCCGGCACGGGCGAAGAAGGCGGAGGCCTTGCCCTACCGGTCCACCAAGGTGCGGAAGGTCCGGTTGAAGTAGATGGCGGGGCTGCCCTCGTCGACCCGGGCGTGATGCACCCGGCCCAGCAGGATGACGTGGTCGCCCGCGTCGAACGTACGGTCGCTGGTGCACTCCAACAGGGCGAGGGCGCCGTCGACCGCGGCCACCCCACCAGTCCCGGTGACGAACCGGCCGTTGCTGAACTTGTCGGTGCCCCTGCGGGCGAACCGCAGCGCGAGGTCGGCCTGGTCGGCCCGCAGCACGCTGACCGAGAACCGGTCGCAGCCGGCAAAGGCGGCGTACGAGTTCGCCGAACGTGCCAGGCAGACCAGCACCAGCGGCGGGTCCAGCGAGACCGAGCAGAACGAGCTGGCGGTGAAGCCGTGGGCGACACCGTCGGGGTCGACGGTGGTGACGATGGTGACTCCCGAGGCGAAGCGCGACATGGCTTCCGTGAAGGCGGACCGGTCGAGGCCGGGCCGCGTGGTGTCGTCCACGTTGGAGGAATGCACCGGAGTCACGGCATGGCCCCTTCGTCGGCGGGCGGACATCCTCCACCGTGCTACCGCCCTCTCGAGGACCACTCGATGCCGCCTCGACGAGGCGCTGACGGCCACGATCTGAATCCTGCCGATGTTCGAGCGGCGCACCGCACCGTTGGCGATCAGCCGCGTCCGCACAGACGACGTGTCTGCCGAGGAGGACGGATGACCCTAACGACGATCGAGGGCGCCGACGAGGCGCAGTGGGTGCTCTGCCAGGGCTGTACGACACCGTTGTACCGCAAGCGGTGGACGCGCGGCCTCAAGGTGTGCCCGGAGTGCGGGAACCACGCCCGGCTCACCGCACCCGAACGGTTGGCACAGCTCTTCGACCCGGGCGCGCTGGAGCTGCTGACGATCCCCGCCGTCACCGAGGACGTCCTCGGTTTCGTCGACACCGTTCCGTACCCGACGCGGCTGGCCGACGCGCGCGCCCGTACCGGGCTCGACGAGGCCGTGGTCTGCGCCCGCGGCGCCATCGGCGGCCACCCCGTCGTCGTCGCGGCGATGGACTTCCGCTTCATGGCTGGCAGCCTCGGCGTCGGAGTGGGCCAGCTGGTCACGCTCGCCGCGGAGACCGCGCTGGTCGAGCAGGTCCCGCTGCTAATCGTCACCTCCTCCGGCGGCGCCCGGATGCAGGAGGGACCGCTCTCCCTGATGCAGATGGCCCGGACCAGCGCCGCGCTCGGGCAGCTGGACGAGGCGGGCCTGCTCACCATCTCGCTGATCACCGATCCGACGTACGGCGGGGTGGCCGCCTCCTTCGCGACCCTGGCCGACGTCATCGTCGCCGAACCGGGCGCCCGCCTCGGCTTCGCCGGTCGCCGTGTGATCGAGCAGACCATCCACCAGGTGCTGCCGGAGCGGTTCCAGACCGCCGAGTTCCTGCTCGAACGCGGCTTCGTGGACCTGGTCGTCCCGCGCGACCGGCTCCGGGCCGAACTGTCCCGGCTGCTGGCGGCGGCCGCCCCCGGCCCGCACGGCGAGCTGCCTGACCGCCCGACGGACCCCCGGGTCAGCGACCCCGGTCTGCTGCCCGAGGCGGACCCGTGGGAGCAGGTACGGCTCGCCCGGCGCCTGGACCGCCCCACCACCCTGGACTACCTGGCGATGGCGTTCACCGACTTCCAGGAGCTGCACGGCGACCGGCTGGGCGGTGACTGCCCCGCCGTGGTCGGTGGCACGGCCCGACTCGTCGGCCGGCCGGTGATGGTGATCGGCCACCAGAAGGGACACACGGCCGCCGAGCTGAACCAGCGCAGTTTCGGCATGCCCGGACCGGACGGCTACCGCAAGGCCGCCCGCCTGATGCGCCTCGCCGAGAAGTTGCGGCTGCCCGTGGTGACCCTCGTCGACACCCCCGGCGCGTATCCGGGAGCCGACGCCGAGGAACGCGGCCAGGCGGTGGCCATCGCCGAGAACCTGCGGCTGATGGCCGGCCTGGAGGTGCCGGTCGTCAGCGTCATCATCGGCGAGGGCGGCAGCGGCGGGGCGCTCGCGCTGGCCGTGGCCAACCGCGTGCTGATCTTCGGCAACGGCGTCTACTCGGTGATCAGCCCGGAGGGATGCGCGGCCATCCTCTGGAAGGACCCGGCGGCCGCGCCACGGGCGGCGGCCGCGCTGAGCGGCTCCGCCCGTGACCTGCTCCGGCTGGGCATCGTCGACGGCGTCATCCCCGAGCCGGAGGGCGGCACCGGGGCGGACCCGCTGCGCGCCGCCGACCGACTGCGGGCGGCGCTGGTGACGGCGGTCGACGAGCTGTCCAGGATGTCGCCGCGTGCCCTCGTCACCGACCGGCGGGAACGGTTCCGCGGTTTCGGGACGGCGCTGACCGTCGAGACGGGGCTCCGGTCCGAACGACAGGGGGTCTCGTGACGGGCCGGCTGTTCCGCAAGGTCCTGATCGCCAACCGCGGCGAGATCGCCGTCCGGGTCGCCCGGGCGTGCCGTGAGCTGGGCATCCCCACCGTCGCGGTGCACTCCACCGTCGACCGCGACTCCCTCGTCGTCCGGATGGCCGATGAGGCCGTCCAGCTCGGGCCGCCACCGCCGAAGCTCAGCTACCTGAACGCGGCGGCCGTGCTGGAGGCGGCCCGGATGACCGGCGCCGACGCGATCCACCCCGGCTACGGCTTCCTCTCCGAGGACCCCGACTTCGCCGACGCCTGCGCCATGGAGGGCATCACGCTGATCGGGCCGTCGGCTGCGGTGATGGCGCAGCTGGGGGACAAGGCCTCGGCCCGGACGATTATGTCGGGGGCCGGCCTGCCACTGCTGCCGGGCAGCCTGGAACCGCTCTCGCCGGAGGACGCCCAGCGGCTGGCCGACCGGATCGGCTACCCGGTCATCGTGAAGGCGTCCGCCGGCGGCGGTGGACGGGGCATGCAGGTGGTGCACACGACCGAGGAGTTCGCCGACGCCTACCGCCGTACCCAGGCCACCGCCCGGATGCTCTTCGGCAACGGCCAGGTGTACGTGGAGAAGTACCTGGCACAGGCCCGGCACGTGGAGATCCAGGTGCTCTGCGACGGGCACGGGCACGCCGTCCACCTGGGCGAGCGGGACTGCAGCGTGCAGCGGCGGCACCAGAAGCTCATCGAGGAGACCCCGGCGCCCAACCTGCCCGACGGCTTGGCGGAACAAATGGGCAAGGCGGCGGTGGCCGGCGCGCTCGCCGCCGGCTACGTCGGCGCGGGCACCTTCGAGTTCCTCGTCGACCCCGACGGCGGCTTCTACTTCATGGAGGTCAACTGCCGGATCCAGGTCGAGCATCCGGTCACCGAGATGGTGACCGGGGTGGACCTGGTCGCCGAGCAGATCCGGATCGCGGCGGGTCGGCCGCTGCGGTTGGCGCAGGAGGACGTCCGGTTCTCCGGGGCGGCGATCGAGTGCCGGATCAACGCCGAGGACCCGCGGCGCGGATTCGCGCCGACGCCCGGGAAGCTGACCGAGTTCATCCCACCCGGCGGACCGTTCGTGCGGGTCGACACCCACGCCCATCAGGGGTACGTGGTACCGCCGAACTACGACTCGCTGCTGGCGAAGCTGATCGTCTGGGCGCCGGACCGGGAGCAGGCGATCGCCCGGATGCTCCGCTCGCTGGCCGAGTTCCACGTTCGAGGTGAGCGGGTCAGCATCACCGCCGACTTCCTCGCCGACGTGGTCGATTCGGCCGCGTTCCGCACGGCGACCCACACCACCGCGCTCGTCGACGAGCGGCGCTGAGACGTACGACCGGCTCCAGACGGACTCGACCGGGCTTCAAGCGCCGATCGCCAGCCTGAACACCGGTACGCGGCGCACGGCCACCCCGCCCAAAACACGGCTACGGAGGAACAATGACGCAGGATCAACGGGTCGCGCTCGTCACCGGCGCGACGAGCGGGATAGGTCTGGCGGTGGCCCGCCACCTCGCCCGCGACGGCGTACGGGTCTACCTGTGCGGCCGCCGCGAGGACGCCCTGGCCGAGACCGTCAAGGCCCTCACCGACGAGGGGTTCGAGGTGGACGGCGGCACCTGCGACGTGACCTCGTGGGCGGACGTCCGGGCGTTCGTCCGGGCCGGCGTCGAGCGGTTCGGACCGGTCGACATCCTGGTCAACAACGCCGGCCGCTCCGGCGGCGGGGTCACCGCGCAGATCCCGGACGACCTCTGGCTCGACGTGATCAACACGAACCTCAACAGCGTCTTCCTGGTCACCAAGGAGGTGCTCAACAACGGCGGCATCCTCGACCGGGGTCGGGGTCGCATCGTCAACATCGCCTCCACCGGCGGCAAGCAGGGCGTGCTGCACGGCGCGCCGTACTCGGCGTCGAAGCACGGTGTCGTCGGCTTCACCAAGGCGCTCGGCCTGGAGCTGGCGAAGACCGGGGTCACCGTCAACGCGGTCTGCCCGGGCTTCGTGGAGACGCCGATGGCGCAGCGGGTCCGCGAGGTCTACTCCGGCCTCTGGCAGGTGCCCACGGAGGAGGTGCTCCAGCGGGTGAACGCCCGGGTGCCGATCGGCCGCTACGTCCAGCCGGAGGAGGTGGCCGCCATGGTCGGCTACCTCGTCAGCCCCGCCGCCGATGCCGTCACCGCCCAGGCGTTGAACGTCTGCGGCGGGCTCGGGAACTACTAGGGGTGCGACCGTGAGGCAGGCAGAGACCGCCAGGGACGAGCAGCACCTCCTGGAGACCGTCGAACACAGCGTGCTGCGGCTGCTCTCCGGCTTCCGCGACCCGCCGGCCCGGTTGGAGATCACCGCCGGGGCGGTCACCGTGACCGCCGAGTGGGGCGTCGCGGAGGGCGTCCGGACCGTCGTCCCGGCCCAGGGGCAGGCCCATCCGGCCGCGGGCCCGGCGATCCCCGCGCAGGAGAGCGCCCCGGCCGTCGACGACCGGCTCCTCGTCCGAGCCCCGACGGTGGGGGTCTTCTACGTGGCCGCGCAGCCCGGCAGTCCGCCGTTCGTGACCGTCGGCGACCGGGTCGGCGCGGGTGAGCAGCTCGGCATCGTCGAGGCGATGAAGCTCATGATCCCGGTCACCGCGGATGCGCCGGGCACCGTCGTGGAGGTCCTCGCCGGCAACGGGGAGGCGGTCGAGTACGACACCCCGCTCTTCGCCCTGTCCCCGGCGGAGCCGGGCTGACCCGTCGCCCGCCACCTGCCGCGGGGCGACCGACCAAGCAGAGGAGAACCATGATCGCGACCGGTGTGTCGACCGACCTGTACGCCGAGGTGCTGCAGTTCTACGCCCGCCAGATGCAGGCGCTCGACAACGGCGACTTCCAGGCGTACGCCGACAGCTTCACCGACGACGGCGAGTTCACCCATTCGCCCGGCCTGCCGCCGGCCCGGACCCGGGCGGGCATCGCCGCCGAGCTGACCGACTTCCACCGCCGGCGGTTCTCCGGGCTCGCGGTGCAGCGCCGGCACTGGTTCAACCATGTGGTGCTCGACCACCGCGACGACGGCGGCATCGACGCGACGAGCTACGCCCTGGTGCTCACCGTGCATCCGAGCGTGAAGCAGCCGGAGATCGGGCCGAGCTGCGTGGTCCGGGACGTGCTGGTCCGGGTCGACGGCGACCTGCGGCTGCGGTCGCGCCGCGTCGACCACGACCAGGACCGCTGACGTGGGCGCGGTCACCGTCGTCGGGACCGGCACCATCGGGCTCGGCTGGATCGCGCTGTTCGCCGCCCACGGACTCCCGGTCCGGGTAAACAGCCGTCGACCCGACGCCGACCGGGTGGTGTGGGCTGCGCTGGAGATGTTCGCCCCGGCCCTGCCGGGTGCGCCTGACCCGGTGGCGCTCCACGATTCGATCACCTTCGAACCGGACCTGGCGCGTGCCGTCGCCGACGCCGACGTCGTCTCCGAGAACGCCCCCGACGACCTGGAGCTCAAACAGGAACTCTTCGCCGCGGTCGAGGAGAGCGGCAGCCGGGCCCTGCTGCTCTCGTCGACGTCCAAGCTGGTCCCGGA
Organism: Micromonospora sp. NPDC004540; assembly: GCF_040610095.1. NCBI lineage: Bacteria > Bacillati > Actinomycetota > Actinomycetes > Micromonosporales > Micromonosporaceae > Micromonospora > Micromonospora sp. NPDC004540. The sequence goes on along the minus strand of NZ_JBEXLR010000008.1, from coordinate 68,892 downwards.
CGACCTCGGGGCGCGGATGAAGGATCCGGGGCGGTTGGTCGTCGCCCACCCGTTCAATCCGCCGCACCTGGTGCCCCTGGTCGAGGTCGTCGCCGGCGTCGCCACCGACGCGGCGGCCGTGGACGAGGCGATGGCCTTCCTGCGGTCGGTCGGGCGCCATCCGGTGTTGCTGCGCCGCGCCCTGCCGGCGTTCGCCGCCAACCGCCTCCAGTCGGCGCTGCTGCGGGAGTGCATCCACCTCGTCGTGGAGGGCGTGGTGACGGTGCCGGAGCTCGACGAGGTGGTCACCCACTCGATCGGCCTGCGCTGGGCAACCATGGGCCCCTTCCAGGCCTTCCACCTCGGCGGCGGTGAGGGCGGCCTGCGCAGGTGGCTGTCCCACCTGGGCTCGGGGCTGGAACAGGGCTGGCGGCAGCTGGGCACGCCGGCCATGACCGACGAGACCCGCGAGCTGCTCGTGACGCAGACCGAGCAGGCGTACGGCGACCGCACGTACGCCGGGCTGGTGGCCGAGCGGGACCGGCTGCACCTGACGGTCCTCGACGCCCTCGCCCGGGCCCGGGCCGAACCTTCCTGATTGGAGCGCGGACAGATGCGAGTGATGCAGTTCGATCGCTACGGAGGGCCGGAGGTGCTCGTCGCGGCCGACGTCCCCGTGCCCGATCCGGGCGCCGGTGAGGTGCGGATCCGGGCCGAGGCGATCAGTGTGGGCTACGCCCAGACCCAGATGCGCCGGGACGTCTTCCCCGCGCCGATGTGGCGGCCGGTGTTCCCGGTCGTGCTCGGCGGGGACGTCGTCGGGCGGGTCACCGCGCTCGGCGACGGCGTGACCGGCGTCCGGGTCGGTGACCGGGTCGGCGCCTTCACGCTCTACGGGGCGTACGCCGAAGAGGTCGTGGTGGACGCCGCGACGCTGGTCGGGGTGCCGGAGGCCCTCGACGCGGCCGAGGCGGCAGTGCTGCCGGGCACCGGCCTGATCGCCGGCGGGGTGCTGCGTACGGCGTTGCTGCGCAAGGGCGAGACGGTGCTGGTGCACGCCGCGGCCGGCGGCATCGGCCACCTGGCGGTGCAGTTGGCCAAAGCCGCGGGCGCCGGCCTGGTGGTGGCCACCGCCGGGTCGGCGAAGAAGCGCGACTTCGCCCGTTCCCTCGGCGCCGACGTGGCCGTCGACTACACGCGGCCCGAGTGGGTCCACGAGGTCCGGGCGGCGACCGGCGGCCGCGGCGTCGACGTGGTGCTGGAGAGCATCGGCGGAAACGTCGTCGAGCAGGGCGTCGACCTGCTCGCGCCCGGCGGTCGCCTGGTCTTCTTCGGGTCGTCGGCGGCGGAGCTCGCCGTGCCGGCGGTGCCGTTGATGAAGCTGATCGGGCTCAGGTACGTCACCGGTTTCGCACTCTCGGCCTGGCGCAACAGTCGACCCGACGAATACCGGGACGTGCTCGAGGAGTTGACCTCCCACCTGCTCGACGGTCGGCTCAGCTCCGCCGTCCACGCGCGGCTGCCGCTGACCTCGGCGGCGCAGGCGCACGCGCTGGTGGAGAGCCGGGTCCACCCCGGTCGGGTGGTGCTCGTACCGCAACCCGACTGAGCTTCGAGCGAAGTTCAGGCCACCGTCCGTAGCGTCGCCCCTGGCTCGCTTCGGTAGATCACGAGGAGATGAGATGGCACGCAACAGCAAGTGGATCGCCCGGGTCGCCATGGGCGCCGTGGCGGTCACGGGGGTGCTGGCGTCGGTCGGCGTCGCCAACGCCAGCCCCATCGCCGCGACGGGGACCGCCACCGCGACCACCAGCAGCACGGTCGCCTACGACTGCCGCACCACGGTGCAGCAGGGCTTCCACCCGGTCGCCTACAGCCGGGGCTTCGACGTCACCGCCCCGGAGGCCGTGACCGCGGGAGCCGAGTTCGACGTGACGTTCGACCCGACCCCGATCACCGCGTTCGCGCAGTACAACAAGACCGTGACCGACGTCCAGGTCGCGTACCGGATCCCGAGGAACGCCAAGGTGACGAGCTACTCGCTGGTCGGTGGTTCGGGTCTGGGTCGCGCGTTCACCTGGGTGGAGGAGCGTGACGGCTCGCTGGTCGTCCGCAGCAGCGGCCCGTACGCGGGCGGCGTCGAGTTCGACCTGCCCTCGCTGGCCGTCCACTTCAAGGCCGGCCGGAGCACCGGCACGATCTCCTTCGCGCCGGGTGGCAAGAGCTACGTGGAGCCGGGCTTCGGCTGGTTCCGCTACCAGCCGATCCTCGACGAGTGGGGCCCGTTCCAGTGCGTCCCGGACCCGGCCCAGCCGGCGGTCGAGCTCGCCACGGTGAAGATCACCGGGTGATTCCCGGGGACGGGCGGGCGTCGGGACACCGGGCCCGCCCGTCTCCGCGACAATGGGACTCCGTTCTACAAAAGCCTTGAAAGGAACCCACATGCCGCTCGCGATGGGGATCACGGAGTTCGGCAGCGCTGACGTCCTGCGACCGATCGAGGTGCCCGAGCCGGTGGCCGGGCGCGGCCAGCTCCGGGTGCGGGTAAAGGCCGCCGGTGTCAATCTGATCGACTGTCGGATCCGGGCCGGGTTCATGAACTCCATCTACCCCGCGACCTTTCCCCAGGTGCTCGGCAACGAGTTCGCCGGCGTGGTCGACCAGGTCGGCGCGGGCGTGACCGGGCTCGCCGTCGGCGACGAGGTGCTCGGCTTCGCCTTCATGCAGTCCTACACCGAGGTGCTCGTGGTGGGGGCCGACCAGCTCGTCGCCAAGCCTCCGACGATGCCGTGGGAGGCCGCCGGCTCGCTGTCGGCGGTCGGCCAGACGGCGTACCACGCGCTGCGTACCCTGCGGGTGGGGCCGGGGGAGACCGTGCTGGTGCACGCCGCCGCCGGTGGGGTCGGCACGGTCGCCGTGCAGCTCGCCCGGGCCTGGGGCGCCACCGTCATCGGCACCGCCAGTGCGGGCAACCACGACTACCTCCGGTCCATCGGCGCCGAGCCGGTCGCCTACGGCGACGGCCTCGCCGACCGGGTCCGGTCGCTGGCGCCGAAGGGCGTGGACGTCGCCTTCGACGCGCACGGCGGCCAGGAGGCGCTGGAGGTCTCGCTGGAACTGGTGCCGGACCGGTCCAGGATCGGCACCATCGCCAACTTCCGGGCCGCCGGCCAGCACGGCATCACCATGCTGCGCAGCGAGCGGTCGGCCGAGACACTGGCCGCGCTGACGCGGCTCTACACCGACGGCGGGCTCCGACTGCACGTGCAGCGGACGTATCCGCTGCGGCAGGCCGCCGACGCCCACCGCGAGGCCGAGGGCGGCCACGTTCGCGGAAAGCTCGCCCTCGTCGTCTGACCACCTCGCAGGAGGACACCCGTGCCGCCGCCCCTGGACACCGAACACCCTCGACGCTGGCGGATCCTCGCGGTGCTGGTGTGCTGCCTGTTGTCGATCATCCTGGACAACACCGTGCTGAACGTCGCGCTCCGGACCCTCACCGATCCGGCGCGCGGCCTCGGCGCGACGCACAGCGAGCTGGAGTGGATCCTCAGCTCGTACACCCTGGTCTTCGCCGCGCTGCTCTTCACCTGCGGCGCGGCGGCCGACCGGTTCGGCCGTCGGCGGGTGCTGCTGCTCGGCCTGACCGTGTTCGGGCTGGCGTCCCTCGCCTCGGCGTACGCCGCCGGCCCGACCGCGCTCATCCTCAGCCGCGCCGCGATGGGCGTCGGCGCCGCCGCCGTCATGCCGTCCACCCTGGCCGTCATCGCCGCGGTCTTCCCGATGCGCGAGCGACCGAAGGCGATCGGCATCTGGGCGGGGGCGGTCGGGTTCGCGCTGGCCATCGGGCCGGTGACCGGGGGTCTCCTGCTGTCCTGGTTCTGGTGGGGGTCGATCTTCCTGATCAACGTCCCGCTGGTGGCCGGCTGCGTCGTCGCGGTGCTGCTCGTCGTCCCGGAAACCCGGGGCCACCCGCGGCGGGGGCTGGACCTGCCGGGCGTCGGCCTGTCGATCGTGGGTCTGGCCGCGCTGGTCTACGGGGTGATCACCGGCGGTCGGCTCGGCACCCTGACCGACGTACGGGTGTGGGGCCCGCTGCTGGCCGGCCTCGCCGCCCTGTGGCTCTTCGTCCGGCACGAACGGCGGACCGCCCAGCCCGCCTTCGAGATGTCCTTCCTGCGCGAACCCGCCTTCTCGGCCGCGCTGGTGGCGGTGGGCTTCGTGTCCTTCGCGATGCTGGGCTTCCTCTTCTTCAGCGCCTTCTACCTGCAGAGCGTCCGCGGCTACAGCCCGCTGCGGGCCGGCTCGTTCACCCTCGCCCTGGCGGCGGCCAACATCATCATCGGGCCGCTGAGCTCGGTGGCGGTCCGCCGGTACGGCCCGCGCGCCGTCTGCGCCGCCGGGCTGTTCTCGGTGGCCGCCGCCCTCATCGGGGTGGCCCTGGTCCGCCAGCAAACCCCGCCCTGGGCACTGCTGCCGATGTTCGCCCTGCTGGGGGGCGGCATGGCGGCGGTGATGCCGGCGGCCTCGATGTCCATCATGACCGCCATCCCCAGGGAGAAGGCCGGCGTCAGCTCGGCGATGAACAACACCGTGCGTCAGCTGGGCAGCGTGCTGGGGGTGGCGGTGCTCGGGTCGGTGCTGGCCTCGAGGTACCGGGCCGGCGTCTCCGACGAACTGGCCGTGCTGCCGACGGCGGCCCGGCACGCCGCCGGGGAGTCGCTCGACGCGACCCTGGCCGCCGCGGCGGCGCGGGGCGGCGACACCGACGCCCTGGTCTCCGCGGCGCGCACGGCCTTCGTCGACGCGATGCACCTCACCGCACTGCTGGCCGCGCTCCTGGCGCTGGCCGGCGCGGTGGTCGCGCTGCGCGGGCTGCCCCGGACGCTGCCGACCCGGGACCTGCCCGCCGGCGCGGCACCCGGCCCCCGCCGACCCGTACGCTCCGCAGTCGAATCCTCACCTGCCCCCTAGGATGGACGGATGTCTTTCACCGAAGTGGAGATCGAGTACCTGAACTCGCAGCGGCTCGGCAGGCTGGCCTCGGTCTCACCGACCGGCGCCCCGCAGAACAATCCGGTCGCCTTCCGGTACAACCCGGAGACCGGCACGATCGACATCGGCGGCCACAATCTGACCGCCAGCCGCAAGTTCTGCAACATCCAGGTCGAGCCGCGGGTCGCGTTCGTCGTCGACGACCTGGCGTCGACCAACCCGTGGCGTGCCCGGGGCGTCGAGATCCGGGGGCGGGCCGAGGCCCTGACCGACGTCGAGCCGCCGCACCCGTACTTCGACTCGGCGATGATCCGGATCCGGCCGACCCGCATCATCACCTGGGGGATCGACGGCGCGCCGATGAGTGGCCGCAACGTCGAGTCGTGAGCGACCGACCCACATAGCGCGCTTCGAGTGGGCCGCGAGCCCGCCCTGACACCGTTGACCCGTGACCGCGGGACCCACCGGGAGGGGCGCAGATGACCGCACCGACAGCGCTGCAACTGTTCGAGGACGACTTCACCGACGGCGTACGGGTCGGGGCCGGAGCGCCGTGGCGGCTCCGACCCGTCGACACCCTGACCGGCGGTGACGGGGTCGTCCGTGGCACCCCGCACGGCCTGCTGGTCGTGCCGACCGGGGTCAACGCCACCAGCGGTGAGCCCGCCTTCGCCGCCCCACACGAGCCGGTGCAGCACCTGCGGTGGGCGGCGTTCACCACGCACACGTCCCCGTCCGGCCGCCCCGGCTTCGACACCGTGGACGGACAGATCCTCACCGTCTCGGCCGATGTCGCGGTCCGCGGCCTCGGGCTGGAGCCCCACCCGTACGACGACATCGACGATCCGACGGTAGACATCCGGCTCGGCGCCGCCGGCCTGATCTCGGTGGACCTCGAGTCCGGCGTCGTCTGCGACTTCTTCCTCACCCATCACCGCCTCTACGCCGTGTACGAGCGGCTGGCGCTGCGCCCGGACGCACGGTTCGCGGCGTTCACCTACGCCGTACCGGTCGCCGATCGCCGGCCCGACCAGAGCCACCACCTGGAGATCTCCTTCGAGCGGGCCACCGGCACCGCCCGGTGGCGGTCCGACGGCGCCGAGGTGCTGTCGGTGGATCGGATCGGCACCCGCAGCCTCGACGCGGCGTACCTCAAGCGCGACAACGGCGGGGCGGAGGAAAACGTGTTGCCCCGCCAGTTCAGCTACGGTCTCGGCCTGTTCGCCGACCGGATGTACGGCCAGGGCGTCGAGCTTTCCGCCGGCCGTCTCCGGGTCACCGCAGTCGCCGCCTCCTGACCCCGGCGCACTCCGCCACCTCATCGCTGTCCTCGTCCTCCTGGAGGTCCACCATGTCCAATTCCGACAAGACCGTGCTCGTGCTCGGCGCGACCGGCAAGCAGGGCGGGTCCACGGCCCGGTACCTGTTGGAGCGCGGTTGGTCGGTCCGCGCCTTCGTCCGTGACCCGAACGCCCCGAGGGCCCGGCAGCTGGCCGACCTGGGTGCCGCCCTCGCGGTCGGCGATCTGGAGGACGCGGACTCGGTGCGGCAGGCGATGAAGGACGTCTACGGGGTGTTCAGCATCCAGACCCCGATGACGGAACACGGCGTCGAGGGTGAGGAGCGGCACGGCAGGACCTGCGCGGACGCGGCGAAGGAGTTCGGTGTCCAGCACTACGTGCACAGCTCGGTGGGTGGTGCGGAGCGGCCGGAGGGCATCAACTGGCGGCTGTCCAAGCTCGCCATCGAGGAGCGGATCGTCGACAACGGGCTGCCCTTCACCTTCCTGCGGCCGTCGTACTTCATGGAGAACCTCAACCACGACATGTCGCCGCTGGTCCTGGTGGACGGCGAGCTGGTGTTCCGGCGAGGGCTCGGCCCCACCAACACCCTCCAGATGATCAGCGGGCCGGACATCGGCTGGTTCGCCGCCGACGCGTTCGACGACCCGGAGCGGCACATCGGCGCCAAGATCGAACTGGCCGGTGACGAGGTGACCGGTGACGAGCTGGCCGCCGCCTTCGGCCGGCACACCGGCCTGCCCGCCCGGTTCGAGTCGGTACCGCTCGACCAGCTCCACGCGGAGGGGCTGGTCTGGCAGTCCATCTCCTACCGCTGGCTCAACGGCATCGGCTACCACGCCGACATCCCCGCCCTGCGAGCCCAGTTCCCCGGCCTGCTCACCCTCGAGCAGTGGCTGGCGAAGACCAACTGGCAGCCGATGCCGCCGGCGGAGACCAAGTGACCGGCCCATCGTGGCACGAGTCGCCTTCGAGCGCGGCACGCGATGGTGGAACCGAACCGATGAGGGGGTCGACATGCCGGAGCTGCTGACGGGGACGCGGGACGTCGTGGAACTCGCGGCCAAGAACGCGGCCAACGCGGAGACGCACCGCAGGCTGGACCCCGACGTCGTCCGGGGGGTTGTGTCGGCCGGGTTCGCCCGGCACTTCGTGCCGACCCGGTTCGGCGGCCGGGCGGCCACGTTCACCGAGCTGATCGAACCGGTCGCCGTGCTGGGCGAGGCGTGCGTCTCCAGCGCGTGGTGCGCCTCGCTCACCGCGGCGCTCGGCCGGATGACCGCCTACCTGCCGCAGGAGGGCCAGGCGGAGGTCTGGTCCACCGGACCGGACGCGCTGGTCGTCGGCGCGCTGATGCCACTGGGCCGGGCCGAGCCGACCGACGGGGGCTGGCGCCTCTCCGGCAGTTGGCCGTTCGTCAGCATCGTCGAGTACGCCGACTGGGCGTTGGTCTGCGCGATGGCGCCCGGCGCGCAGCGCCCCGAGCCGTGGTTCTTCGCCGTGCCGCGGGACGCCCACCGGATCGTCGACACCTGGCACACCATGGGCATGCGGGGCACCGGCAGCAACACCCTCATCCTCGACGACGTGTTCGTCCCCGCCGCGCGGGGGTGCAGTCGGGCGAGCATCGCCACCGGCGACGCGGTCGCCGCCGAGGCGATCTGCCACACCGTGCCGATGCGGGCCGTCAACGGCCTCGCCTTCGCCGTACCGGTGCTGGGTGCCGCGCGGGGCGCGGCGGCGGCCTGGACGCCCTGGGTGGCCGAGAAGCTCGCCGGCGGCCCGAACGCCATCTCCGCCCTCGACCGCAGCACCTACGAACAGACCCTGGCCCGGGCGCACGGCGAGATCGACGCGGCCCAGCTGCTGCTGGAGCGGGTCGCCCGGGTGGCGGACGCCGGCGGGGTGACCCCGCTCGACGTCACCCGCGGCTCCCGCGACTGCGCTCTCGCCGCGGAGACGCTGGTCGAGGCGACCGACCGATTGTTCAGGACCGCGGGCACGCGCGCCCAGGCCGACAGCAACCCGCTGCAGCGGTTCTGGCGCGACGCCCACGCCGCCGCCAGCCACATCGGCCTGCAGTTCGGCACGGCGGCCAGTGCGTACGCCGACCGGCTGCTGGCCGGTCGCTGAGGAACGTCACCACACTTCCCGGAGGCAGAACAGTGGATCCGACCAGGACGGACGCGGGCTTCGTCGCGATCGTCACCTTCCCGACCGACGGCCCGGAGACGGCGCGCAAGCTGGTCGAGCTGGCGACCGGAGGCGTCCAGGAGTGGATCCGGCACGTGCCCGGTTTCCTCTCCGCCAACTACCACATCAGCGCGGACGGTACGTCCGTCGTCAACTACGCCCAGTGGCGCACCGAGCGGGACTACCGGGAGTCGTTCACGAACAACCCGAGGTCGGCCGAGGTGCGGGCGGCGCTGAGCGCGCTGCCCGGCCTCACCGGGCCGCCCCGCTCCGTCTCCTGCACGCTCGCCGCCAGCATCCTGCCGGCGTCCGCCGACGGGACGTCCGCGTGAGCCGCCGGGTGGTGATCACCGGGATCGGCGTACGGGCCCCCGGTGGTTCCGGCGCCGGGCAGTTCTGGGACCTGCTCACCGCCGGTCGTACGGCCACCCGCCGGATCAGCTTCTTCGACCCGTCGCCGTACCGCTCGCAGGTGGCCGGTGAGTGCGACTTCGACGCCGCGGCCGAGGGCTTCAGCCCGCGGGAGATCCGCCGGATGGACCGGGCCACCCAGTTCGCCGTGGTCTGCACCCGCGAGGCGGTCGCCGACAGCGGGCTCGACCTCGACCGCGTCGACCCGCACCGGCTCGGCGTGAGCCTGGGCAGCGCGGTCGCCGCCGCGACCAGCCTGGAGAACGAGTACCTGGTGATGTCCGACCGGGGGCGCGAGTGGGAGGTCGACCCGGCGCACCTGACGCCCTACATGTTCGACTACCTGACCCCGGGCGGGATGCCGGCGGACGTCGCCTGGGCGGTGGGGGCGGAAGGGCCGGTGGCCCTGGTCTCCAACGGCTGCACCTCCGGGCTGGACGCGGTGGGGCACGCCGTGCAGCTGATCCGCGAGGGCAGCGCCGACGTGATGGTCACCGGCGCCACGGACACCCCGATCACCCCGATCGTGGTGGCCTGCTTCGACGCCATCAAGGCGACCACCCCCCGCAACGACGAGCCGGAACGCGCCTCCCGGCCGTTCGACGACTCCCGCAACGGCTTCGTCCTCGCCGAGGGGGCGGCGATGTTCGTGCTGGAGACGTACGACCGGGCACTGGCCCGGGGCGCACACATCTACGCCGAGGTGACCGGGTACGGGGCGCGGAGCAACGCGTACCACATGACTGGCCTGAAGCCGGACGGCCGGGAGATGGCCGAGGCGATCCGGGCAGCGCTGGCCGAGTCGCGGCTCGAACCGGAGGCGATCGACTACATCAACGCCCATGGCTCCGGCACCAAGCAGAACGACCGGCACGAGACCGCGGCGTTCAAGCGGAGCCTGGGTGACCACGCGTACAAGACGCCGGTCAGCTCGATCAAGTCGATGGTCGGCCACTCGCTCGGGGCGATCGGATCGATCGAGATCGCCGCCTGCGCATTGGCCATCAGGCACAACGTGGTGCCGCCCACCGCCAACCTCCAGGACGCCGACCCGGAGTGCGACCTGGACTACGTGCCGGTCGTGGCGCGGGAACGCCGGCTGGACGCCGTGCTGACGGTGGGCAGCGGGTTCGGTGGTTTCCAGAGCGCGCTGGTGCTCAAGCGGGTAGGGGGGACGCGATGACGACGGTCGTCACCGGGCTGGGCGTGCTCGCGCCGAACGGGCTCGGCGTCGAGTCGTACTGGAAGGCGACGCTCGACGGGCGGAGCGGCATCGGGCCGCTGGGAGGCTTCGACACCTCCCGGTACGCCGCCCGACTCGCCGGGCAGGTGCGCGACTTCGAGGCCCGCGACCACATCCCCGGTCGGCTCCTCCCGCAGACCGACGTGTCGACCCGGTTCGCTCTCGCCGCCGCGGACTGGGCACTGACCGACGCCGGGGTGGACACCGGCGCGCTACCCGACTACGACATGGGGGTGGTGACCGCCAATGCCCTCGGCGGTTTCGCCTTCACCCACCGGGAGTTCCACAAGCTCTGGTCCCAGGGCCCGGAGTACGTCAGCGTCTACGAGTCGTTCGCCTGGTTCTACGCGGTCAACACCGGGCAGATCTCCATCCGCAACGGCATGCGCGGGCCGAGCAGTGCGGTCGTCACCGAGCAGGCCGGTGGGCTGGACGCCCTGGGGCACGCCCGACGCACCATCCGTCAGGGCACACCGCTGATGGTGACCGGCGGGGTCGACTCGGCCCTCGACCCGTGGGGCTGGGCGTCGCACCTGTCCAGCGGCCGGGTCAGCCTCGTCGACTCGGCGGAGCGCGCCTACCGGCCGTTCGCCGCCGACGCCACCGGGTACGTGCCGGGGGAGGGCGGCGCGATCGTGGTGCTGGAGGAGGAGAGCGCCGCCCGACGACGGGGCGCCCCCACCGTCTACGGCAGCATCGTCGGGTACGCCGCCACCTTCGATCCGCCGCCCGGCTCACCGCGTCCGCCGGGGTTGCGCCGGGCGGCCGAGACGGCGCTCGTCGACGCCGGCATCTCCGCGTCCGACGTGGATGTCGTCTTCGCCGACGCGGCCGGCGTGCCGGAGCTGGACCGGGCCGAGGCCGAGGCCGTCCGGGGCATCTTCGGCCCGCGGCGGGTGCCGGTGGCCGCGCCGAAGGCGCTCGTCGGCCGGCTTTTCGCCGGTGGGGGCGCGCTGGACGTGGTCACCGCCCTGCTGGCCATGCGGGACGGCGTCATCCCGGCGGTGCCGGGCGACGTCGACGTGCCCGACGACTACGGCCTCGACCTGGTGCACGGGGAGCCGCGCCAGGCCCGGCTGTCGCATGCCCTCGTACTCGCCCGCGGCAAGGGCGGTTTCAACTCCGCGATCGTGGTCCGCGGGACCACGGCCGACAACTGACCGGAAGGACCACCAGATGAACGAGATCACCCTCGACGACCTGCGCCGGGTCATGGCCGCGTGCGCCGGGGCGGACGACAGCGTCGACCTCGACGGCGACATCATCGACGTGCGGTTCGAGGACCTGGGCTACGACTCGCTGGCCGTCATGGAGACGGTGGCGATCCTGGAGCGCGAGCACAAGGTCAAGATCCCGGACGAGAGGATCGTCGACCTGCCCACCCCGCGGGCGATGCTCGACGAGATCCGCCGGTCCCTGACCACGGCGAGCTGAGTCGTGCCGCACCGGACCGAACACACGCTGACCGTCGCGGCGCCGGCCCGCGTCCTCTACGACCTGGCGGCCGATGTCACCCGCTGGCCGGCCATCTTCGCCCCGACGGTCCACGTCCGTCACCTGGACCGCTCCGGGTCCGGGGAGCGCTTCCAGCTGTGGGCCCTCGTCGGCGACGAGGTCAAGACCTGGACGTCGCGGCGCGGCCTCGACGCGGCCGGGTTGCGGATCAGCTTCCGGCAGGAGCGCAGCCAGCCGCCGATCGCGTCGATGAGCGGAGAGTGGATCTTCCGCGAGCTCGCCCCGGACCGCACCGAGATCACGCTGGTCCACGAGTTCACCGCCGTCGACGACGACCCGGAGCAGGTCCGCTGGATCCGGGCCGCGCTGGACGGCAACAGCCCGGTGGAACTGGCCGCCCTGGCCAGGATTGCCACCACCGGACACCCCGTCGAGGACGTCGTCTTCACGTTCACGGACCGGGTGACGCTCGACGGCGCGGCGGCCGACGCGTACGACTTCGTCGACCGTTGCGACCTGTGGCCGCGGCGGCTGCCGCACGTGGACCGGGTGGTCCTGCGCGACATCGGACCGGGGTTGCAGGACCTGGAGATGGACACCGTCACCGAGGACGGCGCGACGCACACCACCCGCTCCGTGCGGGTCTGCACCCCGCCGGGCCGCATCGTCTACAAGCAGCGCGTCCCGCCGCGGCTGCTGCTCGGGCACAGCGGCAGGTGGCTCTTCGCCGACACGGAGCAGGGGGCGGTGGTGACCGCCGAGCACACGGTGGCGATCGACCCGGCGCGGGTGGGGGAGGTGCTGGGCGAGGGGGCCACCCTGGCCGACGCCCGGGACTTCATCCGCTCCGCGCTGGGCCGCAACAGTCGCACCACCCTGGCGCACGCCGGCTCGTACGCGGCCGCCCGGCGATGAGTGTGCCGGGCCCGGCCGGGGCGGCGGTGGCGGCGGACCTCACCGAGATCGCCGACGGCGTCTTCGCGCACACCCAACCGAACGGCGGCTGGTGCCTGAGCAACGCGGGCGTCGTCACCGGAGGGGACGGGGTGCTGCTGGTGGACACCGCGGCGACCGAGCGGCGGGCCCGGGCCCTCGCCGACCGGGTCGCCGGGCTGGGGGCGGGCCCGGTCCGCACCCTTGTCAACACCCACAGCCACGGGGACCACACCTTCGGCAACGGCATCTTCGCGGGCTCCGCCACCGTCATCGCGCACGAGCGGGCGCGAAACGAGATGGCCGAGACCGGACTGGCGTTGACCGGTCTCTGGCCGGACGTGGAGTGGGGCGACGTGCGGGTGGTGTTGCCGGACATCACCTTCGCCGAAGAGCTGACCGTGCATGTCGGGGAGCGCCGGGCCGAGCTGATCCACGTGGGCCCGGCGCATTCCACCAACGACGTGGTGGTGTGGCTGCCGGACGAGCGGGTGCTCTTCGCCGGTGACGTGCTGATGTCGACGTGTACGCCGTTCCTGCTGTTCGGCTCGGTCTCCGGCGCACTGGCGGCGGTGGCCCGGCTGCGGGAGTTCCGCCCCCGGACGGTGGTCTGCGGCCACGGGCCGGTCACCGGGCCGGAGATCTTCGACCTGACCGAGAGCTACCTACGGCGGGTCGCGCAGGTCGCGGCCGGGGCGTACCCGCAGGGGCTCAGCCCGCTGCAGGCGGCCCGCGAGTCGGACTGGTCCGAGTTCGCGCACCTGCTCGATCCGGAGCGGGTGGTGGGCAACCTGCACCGGGCGTACGCCGAGCTGGCTGGCGCCCCGCCGGGGGCGCCACTGGCGGCGACCGGCGTGCTGGCGGAGATGGTCGAGTACAACGGTGGCCGGCCGCTGACCTGTCTGGCCTGACCGTCCACACGCGAGCGCTGACCGGGTGACCGCCCGGTCAGCGCGCCGGGTGCGTCACTGCGGCCGTGCGCCGCCCGGCCGGGCGTACGTCGACAGGCCTCGCACGATGATCTCCATGCCGAGCTCGAAGCGCCGCTCCGAGTCGAGGGAGGTGATCGGTCCGGCCATCTGCACCAGGTGCGGGAATCGTTGCGGGGGGAGCGAGGTCAGGTAGTCCCGGATCTGCGCCACGTACGCCTGCACCGTCCCGGTGTCCGTGTCGCCGGTCGGGAAGGCGTCGTCGAGCGTCTCGGTGGTGACGAACGAGGTCACCAGGTCCCCGGCGTACGCGGCGATGTCGTCGGGGAGGCCACCGGCGCGCAGCAGCGCCATCGTGCGTTCCATGCCGACCACCCCGTTGGGGCCCAGCGGGATCCGGGAGAGCGAGACGCGGGCCAGGTCGCGGTGTGACCGGAACACCTTCCGCAGCGAGCGGAGGTACTCCTTGACCTGTTCGGCCCAGCGGTCCGGGTCCGGTTCGGGGATCTCCACCTCGGACAGCACCATGTCGTAGACCAGATCGAGCAGCTCGTCCTTGTTGGCGACGTGCGCGTACAGCGATGCGGGCCCGGTCTCCAGCTCCTGGGCCAGGCGACGCATGCTCAGACCGTCCAGCCCTTCGGCGTCGAGGACCCGCAGCGCGGCCCGCACGATCAGTTCCTGGCTCAGTGGTTGCCGGGGCGGGGGCTTGCGGGGCGTCTGCCAGGGCGGTGTCGGAATCGCTTCGGTCACCCAGGTGCCTCCACAGCTCGCTCCTCGTCGGGTCGCGCCCATCGTAGTTGACCGCCTTCGGCGTTTGCTGATAGAACGGTGTTCGCTCATGGAACACTGTACATCGAGCCGTTGCGGAGAGGACGAGATGACTTCGGTGACCGAGCAGGGCACGCCGAGCGCGCCCACCGAGGAGACCCCTGAGCCCTACCGGCACAGGTGGGTCGCCCTGGCGGCGATCCTCGGGGTGGAGGTCATGGACCTCCTCGACGGCACGATCATGAACGTCGCGGCGCCCACCATCCGCGAGGATCTCGGCGGCGGGTTCACGGTGATCCAGTGGATGACGGCCGGCTACACGCTGCCCTTCGCGGTGCTGCTGATCGTCGGCGGCCGGCTGGGCGACATGTTCGGCCGCAAGCGGATGTTCCTGGTCGGCGCGGCGGGCTTCACCCTCGCGTCGCTGCTCTGCGCCGTCGTGCAGGACCCGTGGCAGATGATCGCCGCCCGCGCCCTGCAGGGCGGCCTCGGCGCGCTGATGATTCCCCAGGGGCTGGGGCTGATCAAGACGATGTTCCCGCGCAAGGAGCAGGCGGCGGCCTTCGGCGCCTTCGGACCCGTGATGGGCCTGTCGGCGGTCGGCGGGCCGATCCTGGCCGGCTTCCTGATCGACACCGACCTGTTCGACACCGGCTGGCGGATGGTCTTCCTGATCAACCTGCCGATCGGGCTCGCCACCGTCTTCGCCGCCCTCCGCTACCTGCCGGAGGCCCGGGTCGACAGCCGCCCCCGGCTCGACCTCGGCGGCATCGTCCTGGTCACCACCGGTGTGCTGCTGCTGGTGCTTCCGCTCGTGCAGGGGCACGAGCTGGACTGGCCGGCCTGGACGTTCGTGATGATGGCCGTCGCCGTCGTGATCCTCGCCCTCTTCGCCTGGTACGAGGTGCGCCGGGAGCGCCGCGGTGAGGCCGCCGTCATCGAGCTGAGCCTGATGCGCAAGCCCCGCTTCCTCGCCGGTCTCCTCGTCGCGCTGGTGTTCTTCTCCGGCACCGCCGGCATGTCCCTGATGCTCGGCGTCTACCTCCAGGCCGGGCTCGGCTGGAGTCCGACCCGGACGGCCGCCACGATGATGCCCTGGGCGCTGTTCCTGGTGGTCGGCGCCATCCTGACCGGCGCCGTCCTCGGCGCCAAGCTGGGCCGCAAGGCCCTCCACCTCGGGCTGCTGGTGATGATCGCCGGCGTGCTGCTGATGCGGTACACCGTCGGCCGCCACCACGGCGACCTGTCCAGCTGGGACATGGTGCCGTCGGTCGCCGTCTCCGGCCTCGGCATGGGCATCATGATCGGCCTGCTGTTCGACATCTCGCTGGCCGACGTCGAGCCGGAGGAGTCCGGCACCGGTGGCGGCGTGCTGACCGCGGTGCAGCAGCTCGGCTTCGGTATCGGCGTGGCCCTCGTCGGCACCGTCTTCTTCGGCTTCGTCGGCGCCAACGCCGCCGCCACGGTCACCGGTCGGGAGTCGGTCGTCCGTACCCAGCTGGCCGAGGTCGGCGTGCCGGCTGGGGCCCAGGACCAGATCCTGGCCGACCTCAAGCGCTGCCTGACCGACACCGAGAACCAGAAGGACGTCGCCGTCACACCGGAGAGCTGCCAGCGGGGCGAGCCGGCCGACGCCGCCGTCGCGCAGGTCGTCCGGGCGGCCGGGGCGGACGCCCACCGGCGCACCTTCACCGACGGCATCGAACGCAGCTTCCTGCTGGTGATCGGACTGCTCGGCCTCTCGTTCGTGCTCGCCTTCCTGCTGCCGCCCCGCGCCCGCGAGGAATCCGAAGGCCACTGACCCGCCACGTCCCGCCCATCCCTGACAAGGAGACCCGCCATGGCCGCCGGCCTCGCGTCCACCGCCCACCCCGGCATCCACACCCGGCTCTGGCCCGTCCGGCTCGCCGCGGTGGCCAGCGCGGTCCTCGCCGCGCTGTTCGCCTGGGTGCTCATCGAGCCGGTCATCGGCCACGACCTGTACGCCCCGGCGCTCGGCGGGGAAGAGCCGCAGGACATCGGCGCCGTCGAGACCGCCGGCGTCGCACTCGTACCGGCGCTGGCCGGGTGGGCGTTCCTCGCCGTACTGGAAAGGTTCGTCCCCCGGCGCGCCACCCTGATCTGGACGATCGTCGCCCTCGTCGTGCTGGTGGCCACGATGCCCTGGTCCGGCACCTTCCGCAGCGACGGCGACCACGTGTCCCTCGTCCTGCTGCACGTGGTGGTGGCGGCCGTCCTCGTCCCCGTTCTGGCCTGGTCGTCGGCGCGGCGGCCACGAACCTCCCACACCCCCTGACCCCTCACCGGAACGACCCGGCGGCCGCGCACCGGCCCGGCCCCGGGCACGGTCGGGCGACCGCCCGGCCGGAGCCGCACGACAATGCGAGGAGACACCCAGCCATGACCAAGGTTCTCGTCATCGGTGCCACCGGCAAGCAGGGCGGCGCGGTCACCGACCTGCTGCTCGAGCACGGCCACGAGGTCGTCGCCTACGTCCGCTCGCCCGAGTCGCCGGTCGCCACGGCGCTCGCCGCCCGGGGCGCCCAGCTCGCCGGCGGCACGCTCGCCGACGCCGAGGCGCTCGGCCGGGCGGCGAGCGGCGTCGACGCCGTCTTCGGCCTGTCGGTGCCCTTCGGGGACGGCGGCAAGCAGGAGGAGATCGCCCAGGGCCGCCTGATCGTCGATACCGCCGCCCGTGCCGACGCCCACCTGGTGTACTCGTCCGTCCGCGGCGCCGACCGCATCGTGGACAGCAACATCGACCACGCCGACAGCAAGCAGGTGGTGGAGACGTACCTGCGGGGACAGGACGTCCGCGCGACCGTGCTCGGGCCGGTCTACTTCATCGAGAACGTCCTCAACCTGGGCTTCAGTCGGCTCGGTGACGGTGTGCTCGCCAACCCGCTGTCGCCCGGCAAGAAGCTCGACCAGGTCACCGTCCTCGACATCGCCGGCATGGCGGTGCACGCCATCGAGCACCCCGACCATCTCGTCGGCAAGCGGATCGACCTCGCCTCCGACTCGGTCACCGGCGAGGAGGCGGCCCGCATCCTCAGTGAGGTGACTGGCCGGGAGATCCCGTACCGGCAGATGCCGATCGCCCAGGTCCGGCAGTGGGCGGGTGACGAGATCGCCGACATGTTCCAGCGTTTCGAGGAGAACACCGACTTCGTCGACGTGGCCGCCCTGCGGGCGCAGTACCCGGCGGTCGCCTGGCACAGCTACGCCGAGTGGGCCAGAACCGTCGACTGGGACAGGCTGCTCAACAGCTGACGACGCGACGAGCGGGAGGGGCCGGCGTCGGCCCCCTCCCCGCACCGTACGCCCACGCCTCAACCTGGAGTGCCGGACGGTCGTGGGGTTGTTTCCCCGTGTCCGCCGGTGGACCGGAGACGATCCCGATCACCTGCCGGACTCCCCACCCGAGTGGGCGCGGGTCGTGACGATCGGGGCCGATGCCGCCGTTCGGTGAGCCGAACCAGGGCGTCGGCTATGCCAGGAGGTGTTCGAAGGCCTCCGCGGTCCGGGAGGCAACGAACTCCGTCACCGCATACTCGGCAAGGCCGCGCTGGTGGAAGGGATCCGAGGCGATCCTGCGCTCGAGTTCCTCCCGGGAGAGGTTCCGAGCCAGGATCACGCCACCGGTACGGGGAACCCGACGGCCGGAAGCGACGAATACCCCGCCCGCGTACTGCTAGTCCAGCCAGGTGACGTGGTCCTGGAGGGCCTCGTCGATCCGGACGAGGTCGGCGAGGTAGGTCAGGGTCACCACGAACATTCCATGATCGTATGCGGACGGTGGCGTCGTGCTGAAGGGCCACGTCAGCGGCACCGCCGGCGACGCAGGCAGGACGTCCGGCTCGTCCGCCACCCGCGGCAACGTCGGGTCCGCCACGGCAGCGAGCAGGCGTGCCGCCTGCGGCCGGTCCGGCCAGGCCACCCGGCGGGAGACGCCCTCATCGAAGAACTCGACCACGATCCGGCCATGACAGGCGACCAGGTCTTGGGCCTAGTTACGTTGCCACCGGCACGACGATGCCGATCCTGGAAGTCAGCTGTGGACATCCGGCCGTAGAACGCGAACCGCAGCCCCTCGGCGGACGGAGTGAACCGTCGCGGCCGAACCTTGCGCTGCTGGTCAGCCCACGACGCGAGAGTGGCCGGCCCGGGGACTGCGTTCACTGGTGTCGTCATAGGACTCCCCACGATCGCTACGTCTGCCCGTCATGGCCTCTGTGGAAGGCTAGGTGCAGCGGACCGGATTGCGCAGCTCTGTCACTCTTTCGTGCATTTTCGGGGTCCGGCGGTAGTCCTGTTGGGCCTGCCGTTCAAGTCGAAGACTGACATGCCCGCCGAGTAGCCCGAGGTCGCTGTCACGCGAGGCGAAACGGTGCCGCCACGACGAGCAGGCGGGACGGCCGGCCTCACGATCCTGCATCATCTGCGCTCTCAGCTCTCGAAGCCGCTCGATGCCAGGGCTGCGACTGCTGCCCGCCGACCTACCTCGATCATCTCGATTGCGCGATGGAACTCGTGGCCGCGGCAGGCGTCCGTCGGGATTTCGATCAGCAGATCCGGTGGGTGGCCCGCGAGCCGATACCGGATGAGGAGGTCCTCCACGGCCTCGATGGACAGGCTGACAATGTCGGGTGCGCGCAGGCCCGCGGGTAGAGACGTGGCTTCGCCGCTGCCGGTGGTGATGGTCTTCACGGCAGCACCGACCCGGTCGGGGACTGGGACGTCGCTCTGATTCCACCGCCCACGGGTCGGGTGCGGGTCGGCCGACTCCCGAACCGGTGCGGCGGGTTGGGAGGTGGTGCGGGCGCCGTTGAGGGATACGGCGACGACCGCGTCGGCCGGTATGGAGGCGGTTGGCGCCATCGGCAGCGGGTCCATCAGGCCGCCGTCGGCGAGGAGCCGGCCGTTGACCATGACTGGGGTGATCATGAGTGGCAGCGCGATGGACGCACGCACCGCGATGTCCAGCGGGCCATCTTGGAACCACACTGCGCGGCGGGCCAGTAGGTCGGTCGCGACCGCCGTGAAGGGCAGGGGTAACTGTTCGATGCGCACGCCGTCGAGGAGTTCGCCGACTCGGGTCATCACCTTGTCTGCCCGGAATGCGCCTGGCGCGCGTACTGCGGGGTCGAGCAGGCGTAGCACCTCGCGGTAGCCGATAGTCTGCACCCAGTCGGCGTAGGCGTCGAGTTTGCCCGCCGCGTAGAGCCCACCGACGAGGGCGCCCATGGACGAACCGGCGACGCCGGCGATGTCGAACCCACGCTCTTCGAGGATCTGGATCACCCCGATGTGTGCGTAGCCGCGCGCCCCGCCTCCGCCGAGTGCCAGTGCCATCCGCATGTCACCTCCGCCCACCGGTTCGACCCGGGCCGAGGCCCACCAGGCTTCAATGCCGAGAAGCTCGAGCGCGGAGGGCGGCTGACTTCCCCAAGGCGAGCCTAACGACACTCTTGTCGGTACTGGTCCTCAATCACGAAACTGCGACCGCGGACCCTTGTTCAGCAACCGCAGAGCGTCCGAGCCCGTGGTCATCCGCCAACCGACCGCACAGTGTCGATCGCGTGGGGGAGCAGCCGGCGGCTGGCGCTGAGCACGGCGCCGTCGGGGCGGACGACGGCTGCGCGAGCGCCCCCTGTCCGCAGCCATCGGTGCAGTTCGCTGCCCGGTCGGGCAATGATGAGAACGGCTCCGCGCCTTTCGATGTCGGCTCGTTGTGCGGCGGATGGCTTGGTGGACGTGACGATTGAGAATCGGCCGGCGGCCACGTCGTCGAAACGGCGGTCGCCGTCGATGATCGCGTTCGGGCACAGTCGGCCGGCGAGGCTGCGGCGCAGCCGTGGCCGCACCACCAGGTCGGAACGGTGCAGCGGTGGTGTCTGGCTGTCCGTGGCGACGTCCGTGAGGCCGGGCACGAGGTGCAGCCGTGGCGCCACGGCGCGGCGGATGATGGCACCCAGCTCGCCGCCGGCCGTCATCGCGGTGCCGATCAGCTTCGCCAGCTTGATCATGGCGCGGGCGTGGTGCTTGCGTTCGATCTCGTACGTGTCGAGCGCGGTCTCAGTAAGGGTCCCGTTGAGCACGCCGGCGAGTTTCCAGGCGAGGTTCATCGCGTCGCGCAGCCCGGCACACATGCCTTGGCCGATGAATGGTGGGGTGAGGTGGGCGGCGTCGCCGAGCAGGAACACCCGGCGGTCGCGCCACCGGCCGGCGACCTGCGCGCGGAAGGTGTACTCGGCCGCGCGGAGGATCTCCAGTTCCGCGACGGGAATGTTCCCGGTCCAGGCTGAGATCAGCGGGTGGAGCCGGCTCATGTCGTGGAAGTCGTCGGCGGTTTCGCCCGGTGCCAGCTGGAACTCCCACCGGTGGCGGGTCTTCCCGACCCGCATGTACGTGCCGGCGCGGGCCGGGTCGCAGAGCTGGTGCACTCCTTCCCACTGGCCGAGCTCGGCCTCGGTGATCACGTCGATGACGAGCCAGCGTTGCGTGAATCCCAGGTCCTGCATGGTCGCGCCGATGGAGGATCTGGTGAGACTGTTGGCGCCGTCGCACCCCAGGACGTACGCCGCCCGGACGGAGCCGGGCTCGCCCGTGGCCGTGTCGGTGAAGTCGACCCGCACCCCGCCGGCGTCCTGGGTCACCGCGGTGACCTCGGCGCTGCCGCGAAGGGTGGCGGTGCCGTACCGGGCGAGATTCCGGCGGAGGATCGCCTCGAGTTCCGGCTGGTCGAACAGGCTGCCCTGGGGGTAGCCGTGCCGACCCTGCTCGACATCGCGCTGGAACTCGGCCAGCACGCGCATGTTCTGGTCCAGGAGCCGCAGGCCGCGGTGCGGCCGGGAGATCGCGGCGAACTCCTCCCGGAGCCCGAGGCGGGCCAGGATGCGGTGGACCTCGTCGTCGAGGGCGACGGCCCGGGGCTGGGGATAGATCGACTCCCAGCGCTCGAGGATCAGGCACTCGACGCCGTACTGGGCGAGCAGCGTCGCGGCGGTGAGCCCGGTAGGGCCCGCGCCGACGATCACCACCGGAACCGCTGTCATCGCGTCAGCAACTGAAGAACGAGGTAGGCGGCGACAAGAAGCCCGCAGGCCACAGCCGGTGCGTACTTGCGCGGGCCGTCGCCCTTTCGCAGGTGCACCACGAGGGCCCCGGTGAGCAGGAGCAGCAGCCCGGCACCGGCGACGGCACTGAGAAGCGGCGCGAGCAGGCCGATGAGCAGTCCGACCGCGGCGGCGACCTCGAGCAGGCCGATGCGCCGGTAGGCCGCGACGGAGAAACCGGCCTCCGCGGCCAGCTCGCGCATCGGTTGCAGGGCCAGGATCTTGGCTGTGCCCAGGGCGAGGAAGACCAGCGCGAGCAGCACCGCGAGGATGATCGCAGCGAGGGTCATGACATAACCACCAATCGCCATTCGATGGCGTAACGGCCCAGAATCGCCTTGACGGCATCCTCGGCGGAGGGATGGATGTTGACGGTGGCCACGATGGAGCTGCCCTCGATCGTGGCCTCGATGTCGTGCACGCCGGCGACCTCGCCGAGTGCCGAACGGAGTTCCCTGCGGGCGGCGTCCGTCCGCAGCCCGAGCTTGTAGAGCTTGCCGACGGCGGTGACGGGCAGTTCGTCGAGGACCGTGACGGTCCTGGGCGCGGCGGCGCGGTCGGGCACCCGCTCGCGCGCCCAGGCGCACAGTTCCTCCTCCGTGACCGTGGCGCCGGACGCGAGGGTGACGTAGGCGACGGGTACCTCGCCGGCGTGGACGTCGGGGCGTCCGACCGCGCTGGCCGCGGTGACCTGCGGGTGGGCCAGCAGCGCGTCCTCGACGGTGGCGGGGTCGATGTTGTGCCCACCGCGGATGATGAGGTCCTTTGCCCGGCCGGCGAGGTAGACGAAGCCCGCCTCGTCGATGCGGGCGAGGTCGCCGGTGTCCAGCCAGCCGTCGACCAGCTTGCCCAGGCCGTCCAGGACCGGGCCGTTCTCGTCGCGGTCGGTGACGTAGCCGGGGAACACCGTCGGGCCGCTGATCGCGAGCAGGCCCTTCTCCCCGGCGGGTACGTCCGCCCAGGTTCCGTCCGTGGCAACCACCCGCACCCGCTGGTAGGGCAGGCGCTGCCCGACCGAGCGCGGCCGCGCGACGTCGGGGAAGCTACGCGCGCTCGCACAGGTCCCTTCGGTGAGCCCGTAGCCCTCGATCAGGGTTGCCCCGGTGTGGGCCTGGAAGCTGTCCCGGACCGCGGCGGGCAGCGGCGCCGCCCCCACCATCGGGCA
This sequence comes from Micromonospora sp. NPDC004540, assembly GCF_040610095.1. NCBI lineage: Bacteria > Bacillati > Actinomycetota > Actinomycetes > Micromonosporales > Micromonosporaceae > Micromonospora > Micromonospora sp. NPDC004540. The sequence goes on along the minus strand of NZ_JBEXLR010000008.1, from coordinate 46,399 downwards.
CCGCAGGCTGCTGATGTCGGCGTCGACCGGCGATTGCGCCAGCGTGGCGTACACCGTGGGTACGGCGCTCATGGCGCCGATCCGGTAGTGCTCGACGATCTTCCAGAACTGGCCGTACAGGGCGGGGTCGCGGTAGCCGAGCGGACCGGCCCACACCGCGGTCTGTCCCTTGAACAGGGGCGCGAGCAGGGTGACCACGAGCGCGTTCACGTGGAACAGGGGGAGGGCCGCGAAGACGACGCTCTCCTGGTCGAACAGGTTGCTGGCGGCCAGCATCCAGGCGTCGGTGACCTCGTTGGCGTGCGTGTGGGCGGCCAGTTTGGGGGCGCCGGTGGTGCCGCCGGTGTGGAACATCGCGGCCAGGTCGGCGGATCGGGGCGGGTCACCGGTGAAGGCGGACGGGTCCCTGGCGGCGGCAAGCTCGCCGAGGTAGCCGATGTGCACGCCGTCGATGGCGGGAAGCGGCTCGGGCGCGCCGGCGGCGCCGGTGGGCCGCAGCACGAGGATCGCGTCGAGCAGGCCGTCGCGGGCGAGCGCCTGCGCGGTGTCCCAGGTGGTGGGCGCGAGGTCGGGCCCGGCCGTGACCAGGACGCGGGCACCGGAGCGCCGGAGGAGTTCGGCGAGGTGCTGCCGGGACAGGCCGCCGCCCAGGGGTGCCGCGATCCCGGCGAGTTGGGCGGCCAGCGTCGCGGTGATCAGCTCGGCGCAGTTGGGAGACATGAGGGCGACCGCGTCATTCCGCCGCACGCCGAGGTCGTGGAGCAGGTTCGCGTACCGGTGGACGTCGGCCAGGAGGTCGGCGAAGGTGCGGCGCAGCGGCTCATGCCAGCGGGTGGCGTCCGGCAGGACGGTGAGTGCCGTACGGTCCGGCCAGAGCGTGGCCGCTCGCGCGAGCAGCGCGTACGTCGATTCCGGTAGGCCCCGTGTCTCGAGCCGTACGGCCTCGATCGCGGCCAGGTCGTCGGGCGTGGCGTAGTCCGGCCACAGCAGGGGGCCGGTCATTGCTCGTACCTCACGACCGTGCGCTGCCGACCCAGATCGATTGCGCCGTCGTCAGTGGCGACGGTGGCCTCGATGACGTCGCCGTCCTTGAGGTACTTGGGGTTCTGAACCTGGCCCTTGAAGAACAACTTCCACTTCAGCGCGGGCGGGAGGAGCGAGACGACGAACATGACCGGCTCCGGCGGTGCGCTCAGGGCCGTCCCGACCGGCGTACCGGTCAGCAGCAGATCACCAGCGTCAATTCGCTGGAAGCGGGTCAGCGCCTGCACCGCCTGCACCGGTGTGTAGATCATGTCGGTGGCGAGCATGTCCTGCCGGAGTTCGCCGTTGACCCACAGCCTCAGCCGCAGGTCGGTGAACCGCTTGAGTTCGTCGGCGTCGAGCAGCACCAGCGCGGGGCCGACCGGGGTGAAGGTCGGGTAGGACTTGGCCTCGTAGAACTGGGTCTGGGGAAGCTGGACGTCGCGTGCCGAGACGTCGTTGGTGACCACCAGGCCCGCGACATAGTCGGCGAGGTTGTCCGCGGTGATGGTGGTGCCGACGGGAATCTCGCGGCCGAAGACGAGCCCGATTTCGACCTCGTAGTCCAGCAACTTCACGTGACCGGGGCGGACCACGTCGGCGAACGGGCCACTGATCGAGCCCGAGGTCTTGCGGAAGAACGTCAGGAGGACGGTTTCGGGGTTGCCGCCGGTGTCCTTGACGTGCGAGGCGAAGTTCGTCATCTGGGCGACGACGCGGCAGGGCGCCGTCACGGGGGAGAGCAGCGCAAGGTCGTCCACCGGAACGGTGTCGCTGCTCGTCGCGGCCGCGGCGATCGCCGGCCGGTTGGCCAGCAGTTCGGCGGTGGTGGTGGCGCTGGTGTGCACCTTGGCGGCGCCGGTGGGGGTGAGCACCCACCAGGCGTCGGCGGTGCGCAGGACGGAGGTGCTCATGAGGTGAACGCTTTCATCAGGCCGCGCAGGCGGGGGAGGTCGAATTCGTTGTCCTCGCGCAGCGCGCCGAGGACCGCGCGCAGCTCGCGGAGTGTTTCCCGGCCGGGTTTCATGCCGAGGAAGTCCTTGGTGGCGGGCGGACCCCACTGGGCGAGCCCAGAGGCGGTCATCGGTGCCCAGCCCGGCTCGAGCGTGCAGTCGAACAGGTCGCCGTCGGTGAAGTGTTCGACCAGCAAGTCGTCCGGGTCGCGCCAGTAGTCGAAGATCTGGCTGCCCTGGATGTGCCGGCCGATCCCCCACGACCGCTGGTAGCCCCGGTCGAGCAGGTGCTCCCCGCCGGCGGCCAGCGAGTCGAGATCGGAGACCTGGTAGGCGGAGTGCACGTATCGGTTGGCCGGGCCGAGGGTCATCGCGAGGGTGTGGTGGTCCGTGGGCGTGCTGCCGCGGTCGCAGCGGATGAAGCTCATGACCGGACCGCGCTCGCGCTGCCCGTGGTGGTAGAGGAAGTCACTGACGATCAGGCCCAGGTGCTCGAGGTACCAGTTGAGCGACTCCGTGTACCGGGTCGTCTGCAGTACGACGTGACCGAGCCGCTGCACCTTGGCCGGCTCCCGCAGCGGCCGTTGTGTGGTGTTCGTCCGCGTCACGTCGTGTCCGACGTTGACGGTCAGTGGCTGCTGCGCGGGCAGCGCGGGGAGCTCGTGGGTGTCTGCGACTACGCGTACCTGGGCGCCGCTCGGGTCGACCAGATCCACCGTCACCCCGCCCAGGCTCTCCGGCAGGGGGGTCATCGGCCTCCCGGTCGCCTCCGCGAGGCGCAGCACGTCCTGCGGGTCGGCAGCCCGGAAGGCGGGGCCGATGAACCGCGAGCCGGGGCCTCGGCGGATGAGCACGCACGGCGAACCCGGGTCGGTGCCGCGCAGGTGCAGCTCGTCATGGGTACGCAGCGACGGCGTGAAGCCGAAGGCCCGGGCGAATAGCTCGGCCCGCTCGAGATCGGGCTTCTGGAACTCCAACCAGGCCAGGTCGTGCACCTTGACCAGCGGGTTGCGCGCCCGCCCCGGGTGCTCGCCCGGCAGCGCGCCGTGCTCGCTGTGCAGCCCGGTGTGCGGGTCCTGCCGATCGATCATGTCGCGCCCCTTTCCAAGTGATGACGAAATCGTCACTTACGAGGCTGGCGTCAGTCAAGTGGTGATGACGATTCCGTCATCTCTGAGTCCCCGCGGGTTATGGTGGGTCCGGCTGGTCCGGCGAGGGAGAGGTGAACAAGCACGTATGGCGCAACAGATCACGCACGTCCCGAACCGCCTGGAACGGCGCAAGGCGCGTACGCGCTCCGCGCTCGTGCGCGCGGCCCAAACCTTCATCGCCGCCGGGAAGCTGAACGTCCCGATCCTTGAGTTGACTCAGGCAGCGGACGTGGGCATGGGGTCCTTCTACAACCATTTCGACAGCAGGGAGCAGCTCTTCGAGGCTGCGGTGGAGGATGCCCTGGAGCGCTACGGGGCCCTGCTTGACGAGGCAACCGTCGGCCTGGACGACCCTGCTCATGTCTTCGCCCAGAGTTTCCGGCTGACCGGGCGTCTCCACCGCCGCAGCCCCGAGCTGAGCCGGGTCCTGCTGAACAACGGCCTGACGCTCGTCGGCTCGGACAAGGGACTTGCGCCGCGGGCCCGACGCGACATCGAAGACGGCGTCCGCGCCGGCCGATTTCACGTGACCGAGCCCGAACTGGCGATGGTGGTGGTGTCGGGCGCCGCGCTCTGCCTCGGGCAGCTGTTGCATGATCACCCCGAGCGCGACGACGCCGAATCCACCGACCGGGTTACCGAGGACCTGCTGCGCATGCTCGGCCTCCGGGCCGAAGAGGCCCACGAGATCTGCCAACGTTCGCTGCCCGACCTCGCCGGAGTACATCCGTAGGGCCTAGGAAGTGGCTGCCTCGCGCACCATCCGGTTGGCGGTTTCCGGTTCACAGCCGGTCGCCCGGAGCAGATCACTCGCCAAGGTGCGGAGCTGGATCACGATGGCGTCCGAGAATGGCTTGACGCCGCTCCGGTACGCCTGGCCGGCCAGGCGCGCGCCGTCCAACGCCGCCTTACGGGTCTGGTCGAACGGCCGGCCCGCCCGCGCCTCCCCGACCAACAGTTGGATCGCCTCGGCGAGCAGTCCGATGGCGCGGTGAAGAAGGCGTATCGGATTGACCGGAAGCAGTAACGCCACCACGGTGAGCCCAACGACGGCGCCCACTCCGGCGTCGACGACCCGCTTCCATTCAAGACCCTCTTCGACCTGCGAGAAGGTCGCGATCAGGACAGCGGTACCGCCCGCCTGCGCGACCAGCGCACCGCTGCGCCCGGTCATGAACAGGGCGACAGCGATGGATAACGCCACCACCACGCCGATCTGCCAGAGCCCGAACCCCACGGAGCGCAGCAGAAGATCGCTGACAATCAGTCCGAGCCCGACGCCGAGCAACAGCTCGACGGTACGTCGCGTGCGCTGCCCGAGGGCGCCGACGATCGTGCCTACGGCTGCGCTGGGCGCGAAGATCGGCGCGGGGCGATTCAGAACCTCATGCGCGAGCGCCCAGGACAACGCGGCGGCGAGCCCGCACTGCGCGGCGATGACCAGGATGATCTCGAACATGCGCAGCCTCAGGCGCCCCGCCTCACCACCGTGACGCCGAGCCTGCGCCACCAGGCCCTTGGCGCTGCTGGCAGCAGCGCCGGAGCGGGGCGGATCTCGCCGTTCAGGGGCCATGGCCAGGTTTACCGACCCGATCCTCACAAACATCCGACGCCTTCTCCTCGCCTGACGAATAGGGCTCGGTGTTTCGTACGGGTGGTGCCGGGGGCTTGTCCGCGAGCCCCTCGGGTGCGGGCCGCGTCGACCGCGGTGACACGGGCCAGGATGACGGCGGCGCTGCCAGCTACAGCCGGCGGCGGCATCCGCCTGATCCAGTCCGGCTCCGAGGGGCTGAGCGGATGGGTGATGACGAGTTCGTCGCCGACGGTGATGGCGAATGCCACGAGGGTCGCGGCGCGAGAGGTCGTGACCTTGCCGTTGTGAATGCCCGGCCGGTCACCAGGATCGGCAGAAACGCCGCTCGAGCATCTTCCGGTTGTCGCAGCACCACCTCCTATCGCTCCGCCGTCATTCGTCAACCGAATCCGTGGGGGCAGCCTGCTGACCGGCGCCGGAGATGAGCTCCCGCAGCAGGACTTGGACGATGCCGGCGGCGGGAATCGCGAGCAGGGCCCCGATGAGGCCGCCCAACTGAGCGGCGATCAGGACGCTTACCAGCACAGCGAGTGGGTTGAGCTGGACCGCGTGCGACATGATGACCGGTTGGAGCAGGTGGTTTTCGACTTGCTGATAGAGCACGAAGAAGACCAGCACAATCATCCCGGCGATGGGGGAGTGGAGAAAGCCCGCCCCGGCGGCGACGATGGCACCGAGGGTTGCCCCTACCAGTGGGATCAGGTCGGCGATGGCGACCAGCAGCGCGATCACGGCGGCGAACGGCACGCCGCTCAGCGCGAGCACCACGAAGGTCGCCAGGCCGCAGATCAGGCTGATCAGAAGGTTGCCGCTCAGGTAGCCGGTGATGGTGCGCGCGCTGACCCTCGACCGATGCGGCGCAGCTGCTCCGCTCGGCTGCCGGCCAGGGTCAGGGTCCTGGCGGTGATCCGCGGTCCCTGCACCACCACGAGGTACGTCAGCACCACCACCGTCAAGGTGCCGGCGACGCCTTGCACCGTCCCCCGGATGAGCGCGACCGTGGAGTGGCCGACCCGGCCACCAAGTTGCTGGAACTGGCCGGCGTGGGCCTCGGCGTAGCGCCGCAGGTGGAAGCGCTCCAGCAGCTGACCGATCGGTCCTCGTCCGCCCCTGGCCTCGCGCAACACCTCCGGCGCCCGGTCCGCGAATCGGGCGAGCTCGTTCAGCAGGGGAGCCACGACGATTACGCCGAGCACGGCGAGTACCAGGAAGCCGGCCAGGAACACGACCAGCGTGGCCGCCGCGCGGCGCCGGACGAGCCGCCGCTGTACCCGGTTCACCAGCGGGTCCAGGGCCACCGCCAGGAACACGGCGACCACCAGCCAGGCCAGCACCTGCCGGATCGCCCAGACCAAGGCCAGCCCGGCCAGGACGGCGAGAGCCACACCAATGACGATCAGCGTCCTGCTGGCGGTTGACCGGCCCTCGGCAGCACTCACCGGGCGCGGCTACCCATCAGCATCCCGAGGAAACGTCAAGCCAGCGGTATGTATCAATGACGGTCACGGCAGTGACACTATTCAAGGCGCATTCGGCGCCTTTTCGCTGCCGGTTTCATCCGCACCATCCCGGGAAGCCTCGGTGCATGTCTTCTGACCCGGGCGTTTCCGCGAGGCGCAACCTGGAGCGGGCGCGCCAGTCGGTTCAGCAGGTGCATCAGGCTGCCATCCGTCATCGCGACCCGAGCCTGCACGGCGTGGCCGACGAGATCAGTGAAATCGCCATGATGTTGGGCCATGATGCCGGTCCGGTCCAGGAATGGCGGCCGTGCCCGGTGTGCGGTGCCCAGCCAGGGGCGAACTGCATCAACACTCCGGGCCATCAGAAGACCAACGGGATCCACCCGGAACGGACGCGGCTCTGATAGAGACGGACCGACCGAATCACAGGTGACGCGGCTCGAACGAGGAGGCCGGATGCGGCGCAGGCGGATGAAACGGCCTGCGACAGCGGAAACCCGCCGGCTCGGCGCCGCTCGGATGGTTGGCGAGTCACATCAGCGGGCCGGCTGGCTCGGCGATCCGTCGACGAGCGCGCCACGCGTCCACGAGCGCGATTCCGGTGAGCACGGCAGAGGCGCCGGCACCGGCGGCCACCGGAGGGACGTGCCACCCTGAGGGGACCAGCAGGCCGAGGGTGAGGAGCCCGATTGGCCGGGACAGCGAGATGCGGCCGAACACCTGCAGTTCGAAACAGGCCCGCCCCACCAGGAAGAGCGCAGGACCGCCGAGGATGGCGATCAGCCAGTTCGGTTCCGGCTGGCCGGTGGGCTCACTGATAAACAACTCGAAGCCGACCCCGGTGAGAACCACCCCAGAGATCATGACCAGGTGGCTGAGGGCGGCCGCCACCGACTGCCGGGCCGGGTCCCGGGCGGCGGCTATGGCCCGAGGCAGGACCAGGCCGGCCCTGTAAAAGTAGATTCGCCACAGCTGCACAATGCCGACGAAGGCCAGCGCGAACCCCAGCCCGTGCGGGAACCTGAGGTCGCTGTCGGAGAAGGTCCGGCCGGACACGAACACGGCCTCACCCAGGCTGATCAGGAAGATCTGCTGCAGCCGGTCGGCCAGGTGTTCGCCCGCAACCTGGGTGCCCGCCCAGCGGCGGAAGCCGACCACGAACCCGGGGAACTCGATGGCGAGCGCGATCCCCCAGAGCCCACCCCGCAGCAGCGGATCGTGGACCAGGGCCCCAGCGATCCACGGGATACTGCTCCCGGCCAGCGACAGCAGCCCGGGCAGGGACGACCCGCCGGTGCGCACTCGCGGCGCCAGGAGATAAAGCAGCACCCGGCTGAGCCGGACCGCCGACCAGGCGCCGGCGAAGACCACAGCCCGCCCCTCGAATCCCTGCGGCACCGCGACCGCCATAACCGTGGCGCCAGCCATGGACGAGAAGACAATGAACCGACCCGGCCGCGAATCCGGGTACACCCGGCTGGTAAGCGCCGCGGTCGTCTGCCACATGAACCACAGTCCCAGCGCCAGCAGGAGGGTCTGGACGGCCTGGGCGATGCCGAGCCCACCGGCGTGGAAATCGGTCGACAGTCGCAGACTGATCCGGTTGAGCGCGAAGACGAAGACGAGGTCGAAGAACAGCTCGAGGATTGTCGCCCGCTGCCAGCTGGTCTCCTCCCGTAGCCGCCGACCGCCACCGGGCTCAGCCATCCGTCCACAATCCGGCTCGCTGTCGCAGGCGTCCACGACGTCTGCCTGACCGGGCAGGCAAATACCTCCGCCCAGGAAACACGAGCTGGAATAGCCGTGCCTCGGGGTGGTAAACCTGCACTGCGGCGTAAGAATTCGGCCGGCCTCCCCTGGACGGCGGCCGTCGCTGGCCGGGGCCTGCCCTTCGCCTTCCAGTCCGCCGGAACCTCTTCGCTGCTCACCACATCCGTCGAGCACGCCCTCTACGGGTGCTCGCCCTCACCGTCGGTCGTCCACCTCGTCCACCAGGGCGCTGTTCGCTGGTCAGCGCCCATCCGGCCACGGTAGGGCCGCAACGGCCGCGGCCAGGACGACTACCGCGGTGCCCAGGCAGAGCAGCAGCCCCGTCGCGTCGTCGGTCGCTACCTACCCGGTGGGCGTTCGGCGACCGCGAACACCACAGCAGCAAGGTCGGGCGGGTGGCGGCGCAGAAGTGTTGCCCCATCGTTGACCATCCATGCCACCTGTAGCGGCAGTTCACAAGCGCAGTCGTCCGCTTTGATCGACTACGCCTGTGCACTAGATCAATACCGCTGGAAGTGAGTTCCGTGTCTACATGCTGGCTTGGCGGCGACCGGCGATTGTGCCGGCTGCAAGTGTGATCACCGTGACCGCCGCGAGGATGAGGATCGTGGTGACGGAGGTTCCCAGCTCCCACCCTGCTCGGTGGAAGTAGAGCTCGTAGGTGGCGTGTGCCGAGGCCGGCGCCAGGAGCAGCGCGGAGGCGACGATGGGCATTCGCGCATCGATGGGAGCGGTGATAACGGCCAGTGCGGCGAACGCGTACAGAGACATCACTGGTGCGTCCGACCAGCCGTTGATCGGGTTCGGCGTCAAAGCGGCGATCGCCAGTGACGCGAGGACGGGCCAGGCCCACGGTCTGGTCACGGGCGCTCGGGGGGCTCGGAGCAGTGGCAGCAGGGCCAGCGAAGCCAGCACCGCTGGCCAGAACTTGGCAACAATGGCGCCCTGGAGGCTGTGTGGCGACCAGAGCCAGGACGACTGGTCCCACCAGTTCTCCGACCAGTATTGCGCGACCACAGTCGATATCGCCGCAGCGAACGCCAGCCGGTAGCTACCCCACGCCGCAGCGACAAGCGCGATGGCCAGCAGCGCCGGAACAGCGATGAACCACCACGCGTCCGGTCTGTACGCGCCGTCCGACAGCACGATCGCCGAGACCGAGATCGGACCTCCGGCCCAGAGCGTCATGCCGTACACGAGCAGCGACAGCGCGGACAGCCGCAGCGCGGAGTGTCCCAGCGCCGATCGCGAGCCGAGACGGTCGACACCGGTGCGGGCGCGTAGCCCTCCCACCACGAGCGCCACCGCTTCCCGAAGGCTCGGCCGCCGCGCGTTGTCAGCCGTGGCGAGCAGGGTTTCGAGCATCTCGTCGGCGCGATACTGCCGGTAGGCGCGGGGGTAGGCCCGCAGTAGCCACCGGTAACGGCGCTCCAGCTCGGTCATGCCGGCACCACCCAACCCGCCGCAGGCGTCGAGCGGACGGAACGGTTACGAACGACGCTTGCCGCCGCAGCCATCCGCTCTGCTTCCGCAGTCAGCGCGGACATGCCTCGCTGGGTCAGCTCGTAGGTGCGGCGGGCGCGGCCGTTGACCACCGCTTCCTCGGCCACCCGCACCATCTCCTCACCGGTGAGCCGGTCCAGCGCGGCGTAGAGGGTGCCAGTCGTGAGGCGTACCCGCCCGTCGGACAACTCCTGCGCCCGCTTGACGATCGCGTAGCCGTGCAAGGGTTCGTCCTGCAACGCGGCCAGGATGAAGTAGGTAGGTTCGCGCATCGACGCGGAGGACCTAGTCATGTCGTCAACATAAGCAGATGATCGACGTATAGGTCAAGATCCCAAGCGCGGTGGCGGAGTGGTTGCCGTTTGTCGCCCGCGGCCGGGACACCTGCCGGCTCACTCAAACGGGGGGATCATCCGGTCCAAGTGCGGCCCAATTGAGGACCACCGGGGGCGGCAAGCGTTGGCAGACGTTGGCAACGCTTGCCCTGGTCATCGTCTCGATCGGTCCGATTGGCGATGACCACTCGTCACGGCTGGGCGATCGCCGACCACATGCGCACCGACCTGGTCATCGACGCCTTCCACGCCGCCAAACGCACCCGGGGCAGCCTTGACGGAGCGACCATGCACACTGACCACGGAGCCAAATACAGCAGCAGCCAGTACGCCCGCCTCGCCCGGCGCCTGTGCGTCAGGTTGTCCGTCGGGCGCACCGGCCAGTGCTGGGACAACGCCCTGGCCGAGTCGTTCTTCGCCACCCTCAAACGCGAGTGCTGTGGGCCGGCGGCGGTGCGGCGGTTAGGCTGTTTGGATGCAGGAGGCGGTGTCCTGGAGCGACCTCGATGGCTGACGCGGACGATGTCCGTCACCTGGCGCTGGCGCTGCCTCACGTGGTCGAGATCGACAGTGACGGCTTCGACTTCCGGGTCGCCGACAAAGGGTTCGTCTGGTCCTACCCCGAGCGCAGACCCGGTACGCCGCGCCGCATCCGGACCGACATCGCGGTGCTGTACGTGGGCGACGAAGCGGAGAAGCAGGCGTTACTCCTCGGCGAGCCCGAGGTCTTCTTCACCACGCCGGCGTATGACGGGTTGCCCCTGGTCATGCTGCGGTTGACGCAGGTAAGCGTCGATCGTCTCAAGGAGCTCGTCACCGACGCGTGGCGCATGCGTGCCCCAGACTCGCTTGTCGGTGATCTCGATGACGGCATCGACTCGTTGAACCCAGATCTGAGCAGAGCCGATTAGTAGGTCAAGGCTGGCCGTCGGGCACCCTGCGGCCAAGAACTCATCGCTCGCCCACGGGGCACTGCGCGCGATCAGCCGCAGATGCGGATGGGCGAGGCTGGCGGTCAGTAGAGCCAACGGCCGAGCACTGCAGGCCAGAACTGCGTCTCATGAGCGCCATCCCCGATCGCAGCCGGATCAATGGCACCGATCCGGTCGAGCAGGTCGTCGATCTCTGCGAGCGCTTGGTTTTCTGCCTCAGCGTCCTCGTCCCAGCGGTCGATGACGGTTCGAATGAGTCACCCAAGTGCCGACCAGGTGCAGCGAGCACAGCCAATGGTTGACCGTGGAGTTCACAAAGCGAGTCTGACGACCCCACTCTCGCACTTCGCCGGTGTCCGGGAGAGCGCCGTAGTCCCAGGCGTGGTGGAACGCCTTGTCTTCGTCGTCGAAGTAAGCCAACCGGTACATCATCGGCGTCGTCTGAAAGGAGACTCCGTGTACGAGGTCTTCGATCATCGGCACGCCGCTGAAGATCAACGCGGCCTTCTGGGGCTCCGGGAGTCGCCATGTCGCCACGTCCAGTTCAGTCGCACGCCGGACGCGTCCGGCACCGGCCCAGGTTTCGAGCTCCCGAAGCGTCGGAGGGATTGGAAGATCGTCGGCAGCCACGCTGCTTGAGGGTAGACACCGTCAACGCCCGTGGCCACGGCACTAGCCATGATCAACAACGCCCACATCGGCACGACCGAGCGTCTCGGCACCAGGTAGCTCGCCGCGGGCTCGTGGCCGCGCGGTCCGGCCGGCTGCCGGCCCACCACGCCACCGTTCAACGCTGCTGTCGTTCTGCGGCGGTCCTCCGGGCTTCCCGCTTCTCCGCGCCAGCCGCCGGGCGTCCGGCGTGACGGCCGCAGAGCGACAGCGGCAGCGGCCGGCGCGCGTCCAGGCGGCGGCGCGTGCGGCCCGTTGCGGGCCTTGACATGATCGCGGCGTCAGTGGGCTGTTTGCGGACGGATGCCAGGCGCGGCCGCCCTTGACTACACGCAGACCCAGCAGTACAGACGGTGATTTCGGTCCCGGGCGTGGCGTGCGAGCTGGGAAAGCTCACGCAGGAAGTCGGCCAGTACTTCTGGGTCGCCGTGGCCCCAGAACTCCTCTGTCTGAGACCACGAGACGGCAATCGCATCCAGCTGTTCGGGTGCTTGCTCGACCAGTGCCTGCTGTAGTTCGTCAGTGAGCGACAGGACCAGTCGCTCGCCTTCATCTCTGACGGCTACGTCCAGGCCGGAACGTGGCCGAGCGAAGATGACATCGGTGCTGACGCCGGTGAGTAGTTCTTCCAAGGTCCCCATCTGCACGACCGGGTCGATGCCCTTGACGGACAACACATTCAGACCGTGCTCGGAGAATCGGACGCGCGGCCGCATGAGGCGGTGATTCGCCTCGTGATCGCCAGCACGGATGGCCGCTTGCAGCTCGGGCGACACGGGCTCGGCCCCAGCCGGGCCGCCCTTGAGGTCTATCGTCGCGGCGGCATGTTCATCCGATGCGGTCGCAAAGTAGTCGTAGAGGACTCCCACGCCAGGGATCATCCACCATCCGGCCACGCCTGCCACCGGGTGGCAGGCTGAAATCTTGATCTGAAACCTAGGTCGTGCGTCGGCATGTGCTGGGACGTTCTGCGCAGGTTCCGAGATCGGACATCGCCGGCAGCTGGCTGTCCTCCGTCGACTGATGCGCGACAGTCGTCCGCCAACGGACCTGCGGCTTCCGAGGGCGGATCGTCGCAGATCCCGGCGTCCGCCTTCCCCTCCAAGGGGCGTGGCCGGCGCAGCGTTGTGCGGTCAGAGCAGCGCGATTTGGCCCGGCAGCGGCTCATCGTCGAGGCGACCGTCGAGCTGCCACAGCCGAAGCAGGTCCTCCTCATGATGGCGGGTGAACCATCGGCCTGGCTGCTGGGCAGGGTGGATGGAGCCGAATCTGTGGGGGTGCGGGTATCGCATCTGAGAACGGCATCGCAGCCTGCCCGCGGACAGCAGTAGATGGCCTTCGGCGTCGTCCGGCAGGTCCGCGGTGCTGACAGCGATCAGGATCAGTTCGTCGGTGAGGAACACGGCTCGATCCACGTATCGCCAGCCCGGTGGCGTGTCCGGCAGGTCCTCGAGGTGTCGCTCCGCGATCACGTTGTCGGTGGTGACGTTGCGGACGGACAGGAAGCCGTCGAATGCCGTGGTCAGATAGCGGTCGCCTGCCGGGCTGAAACCGGCGAGGTCGTCACCGGCCAGCGGTCGCAGCACGATGTGTTCGGCGTTGAGACCGATGAGCATGGAGGGTGACGGCTCGGGTTGGGGCAGCGTCAGGCCGGTCCAGGTGTCCGCGGCACGGTGCACGAACCAGGCAGCCTCGGGGCCGGGCAGCGGCGCGCGGTGGATCTCCTTGCCGGTCGCGGCGTCGATGGCGACAAGTTCCTTGGTGCCGGCCAGACGGACCCAGAGGATGTCGTCGCCGTCCAGGTCGAAGTCGGCGCCGACGGTGGCACTGCCGCCGAGTCGATCCCAGCTGCTACGCCAGTGAACTGAGCCGTTGTGGTCAAGAACAACAATCTGGTGCTTATCGCCCGCTGCGACGAGCTGGCTAGTGGCACCGACGTTCATCCCCGGGTCATCGAGAGGCACCGCAATTCGCGCCACGCGACGCAGGTCGTGGTCGAACAGGCTCACGGTGACGCTGGCGGACTCGGTGACCGCCCAGCCAAGGCCAGTTGCCTGCGTAACACGCCGAATGCCGGGCAACCACACCTGGTTGATCAAGCGGGGTTGCATCGCAGCAGCATAGAGCCATTCGACGAGGCCGTCGGGGTCGCCTGCGCGGATCGTGGCAGAGGCGGATGCGCTCCCACGACGCGGCACCAAGAACTCATGGCCCCTGTTCGGCCACCTCCCACTCCCGCTCGGTGTCGCCGGCCACGAGGGTTCCACCGTCATCGTCGCCCTCAACGGTCTGCGGCTGCTGCACTCCAGCCCCTGGCGTAGGGCACGGGACGGTCGATGAGCGTCGGGCGGGCGAAGCGGGGCCTTCGCGAGATCCGCCACGTCAATGGCTCGGATACGCCTGGCTGTCCGGGCTGAGACTCGGATCCCACGTGCTTCGACCTGACCAGGCCTCAGCATTGTGACCTCTTCGGTGTGTCAGAACGGGTCAGCGTCCTTGAGTCAGAGCTCGAGTTCGCCGTTGCGGTATCCGGTGTCCCGGAGCGTCGGTGCCGCGTTCGACCTTGACCGCCATCTCACCGGGGTGCAGAGGAACCAAGCGCGAGCAACGCGATTCGGACGCCGCCAGCGGATCGTGACCGGGTTGCAGGCCGGCTCATGCCCGACGTTGCTTTCCGGCCGGCGTGAGCGGGCCGAAGGCCCGCCGAACCAGCTGATTCGCGTCGTCCTGGGACAGGTCGGTGGCTACCAGCAGGTCACTGACCGCCGTGCGGACCTGAGCGACCACGACGGATCCGGAAAAGCCCACCCCGCTTCGGTAGGCGCGTCCGGCCTCGGCCACCGCCCGCAACGCCCGCTCCCGGGTCCGGTTGGCCTCCACCGCCCCGCGGGCGAACTCGCGGCGCAGCGTCCGGGTCGCCTCGGCGAGCGCCGACACCGCCGCCGGCATCGACTCCGGTACCGGCTCGCTGTCCTCGATCAGGGTGACGGCCCGGCGGATCAAGGTGCCGCTGTTCCGCATGGCTCGGTCGATCGGGTCCACGGCGTGGGCGTATCGGGCGAGTGGTCCTTCCCGGGCGCTCCAGTACACGGGGGAGAGAGCGGTCGCCTCTCGGGCGCCCTGCGCCGCCTCGCCGAAGGAGCCGAGTTCCTTCTTGTTGTTCCGGAGCCTCTCGAGGGCCTCTTGCGCCTGGGTGGCGTCCCGCTGCCGCAGCGCGGTGGCAGTGGTGTCCAGTTGGTCGACGAGCAGGTCCAGCGCGGGCCCGGCGGCCCGGTTGATCGTGCGCAGCGGGTTCAGCGGCAACAGCACCGCGGTCACCACCAGGGCCGTGGCGCCGCCGATCAGCGCGTCGACGAAACGGAGCACCTCAAGGTTCGGCTCCAGCGGCGTCAACGTGCCGATCAGGACCGCCGTCGCCCCGGCCTGGACGATCAGCGCGGGGCTGCGACCCACGAACGCGGCGACCAGGACGGCCAGCACCACGATCAGGCCGAGCTGCCACGGGCCTACGCCGAGCAGGTAGATCAGCAGATCGCCGATGAGGATGCCGACCGCCACCCCGATGACCAACTCGATCGTCCGACGCAGCCGCTGACCAATCGAGGCGGCCAACGTCACGACCGCCGAGATCGGCGCGAACAGCGGCTGCCGAATGTTGAGCAGGGTGTCGGCGACCCACCAGGACAGACTTGCTGCCAGCCCGGCCTGGGCGGCCAGGCCCGCACCGGCCCGCACCTGGCGAAGCCGGTCGCGCAGTACCCCGGCCGAGCGACGGGACAGCTGCGCGGCCGTCGCATGGACATGGTCGGCGCGCATCCCGCTGGGCTCTTTCGGGGGATCCGCACCGACCACGGCCGGGCCTACCCGCTGTCGGCCGGCCAAATCCTGTCCGGTGGCCAGTTTCGGACGGCCTCGGGCTGATCAAGGAGCAGGTCGGCGCGACAGCCGTACTGCTACGCGGCGGTGGCCGGCGCGCCGGGCGCGTGCCGGAACATCCACGAACCTTGCCGTCGCCTAAGGGGTGGCGGTCTCACCGCCACATTCCTGATCACCACGACTCTGTACCTGGTCGTCGCACGGCGCTGTGGCACTGGCCCATCTGGCAGGTCACGCTTCTCGGGGTCGTCTTCGGCAGCATCGAGCTGGTCTTCTTCAGCGCGGATCTGGCCAAGGTCAGCCACGGCGGCTGCCTCACGCTGCTCATCGCAATCATCGTGTTCACGGTGCTGCTGACGTGGCGCGACGCACCGCCATCGAGCGGGCCTACGCGAGGCACGGCGGCCCTTACCGCAGAGGTTGCACCTCGAACGGCTCTGGCAAGAGCTGCGAACGCCGCGCCAGGTTTGGTTGTAGATGTGCAATAGTTGCGGCGTCACGTTGCGTGGAGGTCTCACTGAGTGGGGATGGGGTGCGAGCGCAAGGTGCGGTGGGGGTCGGTTGCGAACGGGGTCGGGCCCGGCGAGGAGTCGGGATGGTGGGGGCGGCAGGTTCAATGAACGGCGAGGTGGTCGCTGCGGCGCAGGCGGGTGATGAGGAGGCATTCCGGCTGCTCTACCGCGCGGTGCAGCCCTTCCTGCTGCGCTACCTCACCGCTTTGGTGGGCGGGGATGCGGAGGATGTCGCTTCGGAGACCTGGTTGCAGATTTCTCGGGATTTGCCCAGATTCACAGGCGGGGAATTTCGGGGGTGGGCGGTGAGAATCGCCCGGAACCGGGCAATTGATCATCTGCGGCGGCAGCGTTCCCGGCCGTCGGTGCCAGTCCCGGCAGAGACGTTCGGTGCAGTGGCGGGGAACACGGATACTGCTGCTCAGGCTGGAGAGGCGATCAGCACCGACGCGGCGCTGGCGTTGATTGCTCAGCTTCCACCGCGCGAGGCAGAAGCGGTGCTCCTGCGGGCGGTGATCGGTCTCGACGCCGAAACCGCCGGGCGGGTCCTCGGGCGGCGCGGGGGAGCCGTGCGTACCGCCGCGCATCGGGGCTTGCGCCGGCTGGCCGCGATGCTGGAATCTGCCAACGTGCTGCCCGCCAAGATCGATGGTCCCGTGCGGGCGCCCAGCTTCGCGGCCGTGGCGCATACGGGAGACTGCAGCGACCAGACGAAATTCACTCATTGAACGCCTCTTCAGGCTGTTCAATTCGCAACCCGCCATAGCGGATCAAGCGTTGCTACTGCGGCTGGTTTCGGGGCCGTTGGCCGACACACACGGCGCTACTGGGCTCTGACAACACGCCTTCTGAACCGGCCTGCGGCGAGTCCGTCAGCGACCGCGAGGCGGGCC
The DNA here is from genome assembly GCF_040610095.1 of Micromonospora sp. NPDC004540. Classification (NCBI taxonomy): domain Bacteria; kingdom Bacillati; phylum Actinomycetota; class Actinomycetes; order Micromonosporales; family Micromonosporaceae; genus Micromonospora; species Micromonospora sp. NPDC004540. The sequence continues at coordinate 29,728 of NZ_JBEXLR010000008.1, read as the reverse complement.
ATGGCGATCACGGCGCCACGAGCCCACGAGCTGCTGGCGGTATGTGCTGATCCATCGGTTGGCGAGCAGCGGGGTGAGGCGGTCGAGGTTGCGCCGGGAGGCCGTTCCGGTGCCGTCGACCGTTCGCGTAACGGTACCGCCAACCGCTACGCCGCTCTTATGCCGACAACGGCTTGAAGCACCTTGCAGGTGCGGGCGGGAACTCGAGACCGAGAGGTGCCGCCGGCTCCAGCCGAACACACAGGAAGTACTCATGGTTGAGCTGACATCGTCAATCCCATACCCGCAGGGACCGCCGGGCCAGCGCTCCGCTGCCGCCGCCCTGCAGGAAGCCACATCGGTGACGCCAATCGAGGACCGTGGCGCTTCTCAGGTCGAACATCCGGAGCCCGGGGAGAGGCAGAAGCCGACATGCCAGCACTGTCGGCAACCCCTGTTCGAAGACTCGCTCTGGGGGTGGATGCATGAGAGCAGCGGATACTTGTGCCAGGACCCGGCCACTGGCGAGCGGCTGTGCCAGCCCGCTACACCGGCCTAGCTTGTCCGTCCGACGCCTGCCAAGACCTTGGAAGTGTTGAGTGGGCTGGTTCCAGGCCGTGGCTCGTGCCTTGTCTCGCAGGTGGTCGCGTGATCGCGGTGCGGGGGTGCGAGCGCGGGCCCGCCATCACGGGTGCCTCCGTTCGCGGAACGGTGCGCTGTTGGAGGACGTAGATGGGGCGGGGCCGCGGGGGTCGGGCGGCCGCGCCCTGGTGATGAGGTCACGCGCTTGACCTTTCACCGTTGCGGGGCGCTGCAGCTGGATGGTGGGTGGCGCGCTCGGCGGCAGCGGCAGCGTGGCGGGCGGCATCGATGTCACCGGTGGCGTGCTTCAGCCCGGCCTCTCGTCCGACGAGGCGGCACAGATCACTGATCTGCCCGCCACCGCCGGCAACGGCCTGGCCGTGGGCGGGGATGTGACCATCGGCCGGGCGGGCCGCCTCGCCGTCACCATCTCGGGCGACCGTGACCACACCAGCGTCCGGGCCGCTGGTGCGCTGGCGCTGGCCGGCGAGCTGGACCTGGACGTCAGCGGACGGCTGACCCCGGGCACTGTGCTGACCATCATGAGCGGCAGCTCGATCAGCGGCAACTTCCACGCGCTGCCCGAGAACCGCGTCCTGAACGCGGGAGGTCACCTGTTCCGGGTGTCCTACAAGCACAACAGCGTGACCCTGACCGTGCTGCGCGCCCTGCCCGCCGGGGCGAAGTAGACCGTCGACGGGGAAACGGTGGGCCGCGGCGCCGGAATCGGCGTCGCGGCCCACCGCCGTGTACGACGTTCCCGGCGCCGCGCTGTCCGGCTCGACGAGCAATGGGCTGGAATTCCCGCCGGCCGGCGCCGCTACCCCCGTCCGCGGGTGTGTCATCCCGCGCCTCAACCGCGGCGCCGGACGGCCTTCGCGCGGCCGCCCTGACCCGGCTGGCACCCGTGGGCCCGCCCGAGTCTGGCGCTGACGGACCCGGGCCGCGACCGGCAGCGGGGCTCATCAGGCGATGCCGGTCTTGAAGACGGTGCCCTGGCCGGCGACTGCCTGAATGGCTGATGCCACTCACCGATCTTGACAGCTCCGATGTGGCATGGTGACGAAATGCAGCCGGACGGGGACCCCGAGGCACGCCGCGGGCTACGCGAGGCCGTCCGCGTCGGCCTGCGCGTGCTGCGCGACTACCGGCCGACGGTAGCGCGAGTCCGCGCGCTGCTGCGCAGCACGGCGACCTCGTTCGCGGTGCTCAGCGCGACGCTGTGGCTGCTGCCCGGGGTCACCGCCAGTGGGTTGATCGCGATCCTGTGGCTGGTCGGCCTGGTCGCCGGGATCGGCGCGGTGCTGCGCCCGCTGCTTTTCGCGTTGGCCACCGGGCTCGGGGGACTTGGCGCTCTTGCCATCGGCGTGTGCGTGCAGGCTGTCGTCTTGTACGTCGCATTGCGCCTCGACCCAGGAGCACACGTGGCCGGGTTCGCCGACGCATTCGCCGCAGCGTGGCTCGCCGTGGCGCTCGCCGCGATCGTCAACTGGCTCGCCGATGCCGGAACCGATGACGCGTTCGTCAGCGAACTGCTGTGGTTGATGACCCGGGTGCGGCGTCGGCCGGAGCGTCGCTGGCGACCGGTGTGGCGGCGACGACCGCGGAAACGCGACGCGCAGGCAGCCGACGGCTTACTCATCGTCCAGCTCGACGGCGTGTCGGCACCGCTGGTGCAGTGGGCCATCCGTGCCGGCAACCTCCCCACGATCGGCCGGTGGCTGCGCTCGCGCAGCCACCGGATGACCCGCTGGCACACCGGGCTTCCCGCCACCACGCCCGCCGCGCAGGCGGGCCTGCTACACGGAGAGGTCCGTCGCGTGCCGGCCTATCGCTGGTACGAGAAGACGACAGCAGGCGGCAACGGCGGGCGCTCCACCGGCGGGCTCATGGTGGCCAGCCGCCCCCGCGATGCCGCCGAGATCGAGCGGCGCCTGTCCACCGGGCAGGGGTTGCTGCGGGACGGTGGTGTCAGCATCAGCACGGCCTTCTCCGGCGATGCCCCCACAAGCCTGCTCACGGTGAGCCGAGCCGCGCTGCCCGGACGGTTCACCCGGGGCTACGCGGCGTTCATGGCCAGCCCGTACGGTTTCGCCCGTGCCGTGGTGCGCGGCGCCGGGCAGGTGCTGCGCGAGCTGTACGAGGCGCGGCGCCAGCATTTGCGCGGGGTGCAGCCCAGCGGCCGCCGCAGCGGCTCCTACCTCGCGCTGCGTCCGATGGCGAGCCTGCTCAGCGACCTCAACGTCTCGCTCGTCGCCGAGCAGATGGCCAGCGGCGCCCCGGTGATCTTCTGCGACTTCCTCGACTATGACGAGGTGGCCCACCACGCCGGACCGGCCCGCCCGCAGGCGATGGCGACTCTCGAGGCGCTCGATCACACGCTCGGCATCCTGCAGCGTCTGGCGGCCGAGGCGGCTCGGCGGTACCACATCGTCGTGTTGAGCGACCACGGGCAGAGCCAGGGCGCCACTTTCCGGCAGCGGTACGGCGAGTCGCTGGGCCAGGTGGTTGCCCGGGTTGCCGCGCCGAAGGTGCGCCCGGTTACTCCCGACGGCCGGCTGCAGCCACCCACTCCGGTCAGGGCCGCGACGATCGCCGAGGCTGCGGGGCCGGTCGAGGAGTGGGGACGGGTCAACACGCTGCTCACCGAGGTGGCCGGCCGCGGCGGGGCGACCGGCACGGCGACCCGGGCGGCGGTACGGGCACACACGGACCGGGGCCAGGTCAGCCTCGGGCCGGCCGACCGGGAGGAGGCGGCAACCCGTACCCATCCGGAGACCCTGGTGGTGGCGTCCGGGAACCTCGCGATGATCTATCTGCCCCAGCATCCGGGGCGGCTGACCCGCGAGCGCATCGAGGCCGCCGTCCCGGGGCTGATCGACGGCCTGGCCGCGCACCCCGGCATCGGCCTGGTCGTCGTCGACTCCGCCGCCGGGCCGCTGGCTTTCGGGGCGCACGGCTGCCACCGCTTGCGGGACGGGCAGGTCGAGGGCGACGACCCGCTGGCGCCGTACGGCCGGTGCGCGCGTCAGGACCTGCTGCGCCATCAGGCGATGGACCACGTGGGTGACCTGGTGGTCATCAGCGCGGTGGACCCAGGCCTGGAGGAGGTGTCGGCCTTCGAGGAGCTGATCGGTTCCCACGGAGGACTTGGCGGCTGGCAGACCGAGGCACTGCTGATCCACCCCGCCGACTGGCCACAGGACGGCGAGCTGGTCGGCCCGGAGGCCGTACACCGTCAGTTGCTCGCCTGGATGCGAAAGCTCGGCCTTCGTCAGCCGGACAACCACGCCGCCGCCCCGAACGACCGCGAGGGCCAGGAGTTGGACGACGACGCGGGCCATGATCCAAACGTGTAGAGCGAGCAACGGGCATTGTGCCGGCTACGGCCCCGCCGGCGGACGCTCCAGCAGCGTCCGGCGCCGGCTCACCCAGCTCAACCCCTGGCTGATCAGCACGACGATCAGGATCGCGGCGACCACGCTCTGCCAGGGCTCGGGAAAGATCGCTCGCCCGACGACGCCGATCGCGGCGTAGAGCACCGACCACAGCAAGCTGGCTGGCGCGTTGGCGACGGCGAATCGTCGCCATGCCAGTCCGGCCACAGCCGCCGCCAGCAGCACCGGCAGCCGGCCGCCCGGGATGAGCCGGGATACCAGAAGCATCGAGACGCGCCCCTCGCGCACCTGCGCCGACACCCGACCAACCCGCTGCGCTCGACCCAGCCAGGGCAGCCGCCGGGCGACGCGCTCGCCACCCCAACCGAGCATGCGGTAGGTCGCCAGGTCACCCGCGTACGCGCCGATCGCGCCGGCGATCACCACGAAGACCACCGTCACCGGATGCTGGTGAGCGGCGAGTGCGGCGGCACCGCTGACCGCCGCGCCGGTCGGCACCACCGGCACGAGGGAGCCGAACAGCACCACCAGGACCAGCCCGCCGAGCGCGCCGAGCGTCGCCGTCACGTCCGGCGCACCGTCAACGACTCGCCCGGCCGCAGCACACGTACCCGGGTGCCCGGCGCGACCGCCGAGGCGTGTCGGGCGAAGTCGTCGCCCGGTCGGAAGAACCGGTCAGGGCGGATCCGGTCGCAGCCGACCGGCCAGAAGGTGCCGAAGTGAATCGGTACGGCCCACGCCGCCGCCGCAAGCCGTGCCGCTTCGGCGGCGCCTGCCGGATCGAGGTGGCCGGGGCCGAGCGTGGGTCCCCAGCCGCCGACCGGGATCAGCGCCAGATCGAGCGGCCCCAGCTTGGTCATCTCGTCGTAGAGGGCGGTGTCCCCCGCGAACCAGGTACGCATCTGGCCGTGGACCACGTAGCCGAGGGCTGGTGCCCGGTGCCGGGACCACGGACCGCGGCCGGCGTGATGGGCCGCGGGGACGGCGGCGACCGTAACCCGGCCGATCGTGGTCCGGTCGCCGACCGCAAGCTCCACACAGCGGCGCGCGGCCGCGGCGCCCAGCGCCCGCCGCACCAGACGGGCTGCGCCGGCCGGGACCACCAACGCGGCGTGCTCGGGCAGCCGGCGCAACGAGGCGAAGTCCAGGTGGTCGGCGTGCAGGTGCGACACGAGTACGGCGTCCGGGGCGCAGGGCAACTGCGGGGTGGGCCCCCGGCGACGGCGCAGGTGGGCGAGCCGGTCACGCAGCAACGGATCGGTCAGGAGCCGGGTCCCGGAGTCCTCGATCCACACGGTGCTGTGCCCGTACCAGGTCAGCTCGACCACACCGACATCCACACCGACTCTGCCACGCCTGTCACCGTATCTGGCCTGGTGCCCACCAGGCGGCCGAGACTCGTCGTCCGGTCGGGGCTGATCCCGTCGTGGCGGGGGGCCACCCGCAGGGGTCGACGAACCGCCGGTGGCCGGCGCGTCGACCCCGCGAGGGGGCCGGCCGCACGTCTGGTGATGCCGTTCGGGCGCCGCGACTTCACGGCCGTACCACGTCGCGAGCGCGTGGACGCTGGCCTGCCCCGACGGCGGCGACCGTCAGGAGGTGGCCGGCGTCGTCGTACCGGTGGGGCTTGCTGATGGCGACGCCGGGTCGGTGGACGCGGAGCCGCTGGGCGCAGGGCTGCTCGGCGCCGGTGTGCCGCCCGACGGGGTCGGACCAGGTGTGGACGGGGCCGGGGTGGGGCTGCCGGACGGGCTGGGAGTGGCGGTGGTCGGCGGCAACGAGGGGACGCCGGTCGGCCCGGGTGTCGGACGCACCGTCGGCGTCGTGGTCGGTGGCCTGGTGGCCGGGCTCGTGGCCGTCGGCTTCGGGGCGCCGGTCGCCGAGCGCGGAGTCGCCGCGTCGGCGGTCGGCTGGCGCGGCGACTCGGTCCGGGCCACCGGAACGGTCGGCGGGGCGCCGTCGGAGGGAGACGGACCGGAGACGACGTCCGCACCGGGCGTCGCCGGGAGGTCCGGCGTGGGGGTGGCCGGTGCCGGCCGGAGGTCCGGTGCGCCGGCGGCCCGTGCCGGCACGCCGCCGCCGGAGTCGGCTTCGGTGTCTCCGATCAGCGTGAAGCCGAGACCCGCGCCGGCGACCAGCAGGGCGGCGAGGGCTCCGGTCGCGACGGGCAGCGCGGCCGAACGGGGTGGGCGGGGACGCCGGTGGGCGGGCAACGAACGCTCCTGACCTGCTGGGACGACTGAGCTGGCGCGACGACGCCGACCCCCGACCCTGCCGCCCGCCAGGGGCGACCGCCAATGGCCGGACGGCGGGGGTGACCGGGATCACCGCCAATCAGGCGTCCGGCGGCCGAAGCAGCCATCAGACCGACATGTCGGACGAGTGCCCCGACGCGGCGGAGATCAACGCGCCAGATCGCGGTGGCGGACGATCGTGCGGGTGGGGTTGCCTAATCGGCGGCGAGCCGCACGTAACCGTCCGCGCCGATGGCCTCGACGTCCCAGCGGTGGCCGAATGCGGAAATGCCGCGGATTTTGATCCGGCCGACCTCTGGCGGCACTGCCGGGTCGGCGACCAGTTGGCCGTCGACCGGGTGGAGTCCCAGCATGGCCCGGGTCAGGCTCAGCGGCGCGCCGGACGCCCAGGCCTGTGGGCTGCACGCGGTCGGGTAGGGGATGGCGAAGAGGGTCCGCTCACGCTCGAAGCCGGATATCGCCTCGGGCAGCCGGTCGCCGAACTGGGCGGCGGTGTCGAGCAGGGCGAGGGCCACCTGGTTGGCCTCGTCGCGGAAGCCGTAGCGGGAAAGGCCCAGCACGCTGATGGAGGTGTCGTGCGGCCACACCGTGCCGAGGTGGTAGCCGAGCGCGTTGTATGGCGCGTCGCGCCTGGACAGGGTTCGGATCCCCCAGCCGCTGAACATGTCCTCGGAGAGCAGTTGCCGGGCGAGCGCGGCGGCGCGCTCCTGCGGGACTATGCCGCTCCACAGCAGGTGCCCCAGGTTGGACGTCATCGAATCGATCTTGTTCTTGTCGCCATCGAGACCCACGGCGTAGTAGCCGCCCCGATCCGCGATCCAGAAGTCCCGGTTGAAGGACTCGCGCAGCCGGTGCGCGTCGGTGCGCAGTCGGTCGGCGAGCGCCGGGTCGGCCAAGGGTCCGTCGGCGAGTTCGGCCAAGCGAAGTTTCGCGTCGTAGGTGTAACCCTGGATCTCGCAGGTGGCGATCGGCAGCACCGGCATGTGGCCGTCGGCGAACCGCACCCCGTCCCAGGAGTCCCGCCAGCACTGGTTGCCCAGTCCCTCAGGGGAGCGGGTGGCGTATTCCACATAGCCATCGCCGTCCCGGTCGCCGTACCGGTCAATCCAGTTCAACGCAGCCAACGCGTTGTCCCGGAGCGACCGGACGAGGTCGTCGTCGCGGGTCCAGCGCCAGTACTCCGACAGCAGGATCAGCCAGAGTTGAGTGGCGTCGGCGGTGCCGTAGTAGGGGCTGTACGGCATGAGTTCCTGCTGGGTCAGCTCGCCGAAGCGGACCTCGTGCAGGATCTTGCCGGGCTCCTCGTCGGTGAAGTCCTCGCACTGCCGCCCCTGATGATGGGCGAGCGCGAGCAGAGTGCCCTTTGCCAGCCGGGGCCCGAAGGTGAGCGCCTGGAACGCGGTGATCAGCGTGTCCCGTCCGAAGAGGGTGAGGAACCACGGCATGCCGGCGGCCGGCAGGCTGACCCGCTCCTCCCCGAGCGTCATCTCCATCCGTAGCGCGGACATGTCCGAGCGAGTCTGCGCGATGGCCCGCTCCAACACCGGGTGGTCGCTGCTCAGCTGGGCCGCACCGGCCAGCCACCGTGCCGCCGGATCCTCCACACGGTGATGGAAGATGTCGGCGATGTCGCCCCGGACGGCCTCGGTCACCCCGAACCCGGGCGGAACCGGCACGTCGAACTCGACGCGCCAGAACTCGTGCGGAGCGAGGTCGATCGCCCAGACGAGGTGGTCGCCCTCGAGTCGCTGCGGGGAGGGGGTCGACCGGACCGAGGTCTGTGCCGCGAACCCGTCCTGCTCGTAGTGGAACCGCAGGAGGGAGCCGTCCGGCGCGTGGCCCCGCTGGATCCGCTCCGAGCGGTCGCGGATGGTGGTCTTCATTTCGAGGATGTCGGCGAAGTCGTTGCCCACCTCCAGGCGCAACTCGAACCGGACCCGTTCCGGCGCGAAGGAGAAAAGTTCGATCCGCTCGTGCAACCCCTCACCGAGGTATCGCAGCCGCCGGACAGCGATGGTGTTCGCCGGGAGATCGGGCAGCGTGGGATTGGTCAGGAAGAACTGCGCCGAGTAGTGGTCGACCACGCTCGAGTGCAGCACGAGCAGGCGTAGGCCGTCGATGGTGAGCACCCATTGGTTGAGCAGTCGGGTGTCCAGGTGGACCAGCCCGCCGATGGTGCCGGCCGGCACGTCTCCGACCGGATCGGAGTACATGAAGGTGGCACCGCTGACCAGGGCGATCGGGTCCGGGCCCAGCTCCGGTGGAAGGGCCCGCGCCTGCGCGCCGGGACGGGTGGGGTCCTGCGGCTTGTCCGGCGTCGGATTGGCCGGTGTGGGTCGCACCTGTGCCATACAGCCGAGGCTAGAGCGCCGGCGAGGGGCCGCCCTCGCTCGATCCGGGTGATAATCGCGGTCGAAACAGGCACTATGCCGTCAAGGGCGAGACTCGGTGTTTAGAGCCACAACAGCGCCGATCGGCCCAGGAGGTCGACCTGGCGCGGCGTCATGGCGCGCTGTCCCGAATGGGACCGGGCGGGGTCGAGCGGCCTGGGAGCCACCGGCGGATTTGGCAGTGTCGTCGTCGCCCAGGTCCGCACCACCGTCAGTGACCTCCTTGTCGCCACCGGCCTCACCCAGGAGGACGCCAACCGACTCGTGCGCGTTGCCTTCGGCGAACAGCGGCCGGGGCGCGACGACGGCCGTACGTCAGGTGAGCCGTAGCTGGGCGAACGTCGTCGCCGATGTCGTTGTGCGGCACTGTTTTCTGACGGCCCACGTGTCACACACGGTGACCCGTCACAGTCGCCCCCAGGCGTGCCAGTAGTGACGATTGGGTACGTTGTGCGCTGCTCTCGGGTGCACATGTGCCCGGCATGACCACGAATGGGGGCGGCATCGGATGGGTGACGGCCGGTCGAGGCGCCCGGCGAGACACGCCGCAGTGAGCGTCGGCGCGAACGGTGGTGGACCTCTGTTGGAGGCGGTCCGACCGGTGGTGCCGGAGTGCGTGGAGGTGCCGGCGGTTGGCGCGCCGGTGTCGGGTGCGCTGGCGCGGTGGTTGTTGCGGCACCGTGTGCCACCGGCGGGTCCGGAGGCAGGCGAGTCGCATGCCCCGCCGCAGGCCTGGTGGAAGGTGATGTGTCTGACCGGCGTGGACTACTTCTCCACCCTGTCGTATCTGCCGGGCATCGCGGCGCTGGCGGCGGGGGTGTTCTCACCGCTGGCGACGCTGCTGATTGTGGCGCTGACCCTGTTCGGGGTGCTGCCGATGTACCGACGGGTGGCCCGGGAGAGCCCGCACGGCCAGGGCTCGGTGGCGATGCTGGAGCGGCTGCTGCCGTTCTGGCGGGGAAAGCTGTTCGTGCTGGTGCTGCTGGGGTTCGTGGCCACCTCGTGGATCATCACCATCACCCTGTCGTCGGCGGACGCGACCGTGCACCTGCTGGAGAACCCGATCCTGCCCGACGGGTTTCCACACGGGACCACCGCCGCGGTCGTGGTCACCGTCGTGCTGCTGCTGATCCTGGGCGGCGTGTTTCTGCTCGGCTTCAGCGAGGCCGTCGGTGTCGCCATCCCGCTGGTCGGGGTGTTCCTGCTGCTCAATGCGGTCATCGTGGCCGTCGGGCTGGTCCGGGTGATCCAGGACCCGGCCCTGCTGGCAGGCTGGACCGACGCGCTGACCGCCGGCACGAACGGCGTCGGAGACATCGTCGGACCAGCGGTGCTGGCCTTCCCGCTGCTGGTGCTGGGCCTGTCCGGCTTTGAGACCGGCGTGAGCATGATGCCCCTGGTCCGCGGCGACAGCGGCGACGCGCAGGCGCGGCTGGCCGCGCGGATCCGCAACACCAAGCGGCTGTTGACCACCGCCGCGCTAATCATGTCCGCCTACCTGATCTCGACCACGTTCGTCACCACCGTGCTGATCCCAACCGAGGAGTTCCAGCCGGGCGGGCAGGCCAACGGCCGGGCCCTCGCCTACGTCGCCCACGAGTACGTGGGGGAGGCGTTCGGGACGGTCTACGACGTCAGCAGCGTGCTGATCCTGTGGTTCGCGGGCGCCTCGGCGATGGCCGGGCTGATCAACATCGTGCCGCGCTACCTGCCCTCCTACGGCATGGCACCGGAGTGGGGACGCGCGGTGCGGCCCGTGGTGATCGTCTACACGCTGATCAGCATCGCCATCACGGTCGCGTTCCGGGCCGACGTCAACGCCCAGGCTGGTGCCTACGCCACCGGGATCCTGGCGATGATGGTCTCCGGCGCGGTCGCGGTGACCATCTCCGCGCTGCGCCGCCGGCAACGGCTGGTCACGGCAGGGTTCGCGGTGCTCACCCTGGTGCTGCTGTACGCGCTGGTCGAGAACATCATCGAGAAGCCCGACGGGATCGCGATCTCGGGCATGTTCATCGCCGGCATCATCGTCGTGTCGCTGGTGTCGCGGGTGTCCCGCACCACAGAGCTGCGGGCGGAGCGGATCGAGTTCGACGAGGCGGCGCGGCGGTTCGTTGCCGACTCGATCGAGTACGACGGGCGGCTAGACATCATCGCCCACCGGCCGGACGTGGTCTCCGGCGCCGAGTACCGAGCCAAGGAGCGCTCCCAGCGGGATATGAACCCGGTGCCGGGAGCGGCGGACGTGCTGTTCCTGGAGATCGAGGTGATCGACCCGTCGGACTTCAGTGACGTCCTTCGGGTACGGGGCCTCGAGGTCGATGGACACCGCGTGCTGCGGGTGCAGAGCCCTGCGGCGCCGAACGCGATCGCGGCGATCCTGCTGGCTCTGCGTGACGTCACCGGGGTCCGTCCGCACGCACACTTCGAGTGGTCCGAGGGCAACCCGATCGCGCACCTGATGCGGTACCTGATCCTCGGCCGGGGTGACACCCCGCCGGTGGTGCGGGAGATCCTGCGCAAGGCCGAACGAGATCCGGCACGCCGGCCCGGCATCCACGTGGGCGGTTGACTCGCGGTTACCGGGGGAGACCGCGGCTACTCCGCCTGATCGCACCCACCCGTCGGGCACCGGCTCCACCAAGCCGGTGTCCGACGCCATTTCTGCCGCCCACCGGCCATGTCCATGCGAGAACAACCATCGGCCCCCGTGCCGGACCGGTCCCGCGAAGCTCTGACAGCAACCCTCGCCCGACACCGAACGAGGAATGTTCCGCAACGTGATCCGGCCCCACGTCCGGGCCGTGGTCGATTCAGCCGGCATCGGCACCACGAATCCCGCCCCCTACTGGCCAACGCGCTGGGAGACTCTGCCGGTGGGTGGCAACCGGTGGTGGGAGCGGATGGGACCTGCCGTCGCGGTGGCCCCCGGGGCCCGCGTGGGCAGGTTCGAGGTCTTCTTCGACCTGGTCTTCGTGTTCTCGTTCTTCATCATCACCCGGGCCACCGCGGTGAACATCACCGGCGCCAACCTGCTGCACGGCCTGCTCGTCCTCGCCGTGCTCTGGTGGGTCTGGGTGGTGCACACTGTGGTCGCCACCCGCGTCCGGATCGGTGTCGGCTTCGTCCCAGCGTTGATGGTCGTCGCGATGGCCGCGCTCTTCTGCTTCGCGCTGTCCCTGCCGCAGGCCTTCGGCGACCCGACGCGGACGGCTACCGGTCCGGTGGTCATCGCGATCAGCTATCTCGTGATCCGCTGCACGCACCTGCTGCTGTACTGGCACGTCGCAGGGGAAAGACCAGGCGAGCGTCGCCTGCTTCTGAAATATTCACCCGAGCTGGCGCTGAGCACCCTCCTGCTGTTGGCCGCCGCGCTGATACCGCCGAAGATGGGCGACGGCACCGGCCGGGCCCAGTTGGTGCGGGACGCTCTCTGGCTGGGCGTGGTTCTGTTGCAGTACAGCGGCGGCCTGGTCGCTGGCGCGTGGGGCTGGACGGTGACCTCCGCCGAGCACTGGGTCGAACGGTACGACCTCATCCTCATCATCGCCCTGGGCGAGTCGATCATCTCCGTCGGCGTCGGTGGCAACCTGCTCGGTGAGCCAGTCACCTGGCCGGCGGTCGCGGCGGCCGTGCTCGGCATCTTCTTCACCGCCGCACTGTGGTGGTCACACTTCGACGTGATCGCTCCGGCCGCCCGGATAACGCAACACGCCGCGCAGGGGCGCCAACGGGTGGCCATGGCACGGGATGCCTACGCGTACTGCGAGCTCGTGATGATCGCCGGGATCATCGTGTTCGCCCTCGGCGCGGAGGAAATCGTGCGGCAGGTCGCCGACCGGGCCATCAGCCTCGCCGAGCCGACCCACGGCCCCGGTGTGGCATTGCTCTTCGGCGGAGTGATCGGCTACTTCTGCGGTGACATGTTGTTCCAACTGCGCACCCTCGGCACACTCTCCTGGACTCGCGTCGGCACCGTGCTCGTCCTCGCGGCAACCATCCCACTTGCCATGCACCTCCCAGCGCTTGCGGCCCTCGGCCTGCTGACCGCCATCTGCATCGGGCTGGTAGCGGTCGAGATGGCGGTCATGGCCGACGCCCGCCGAGCCCTGCTGGCAGCCGTCTTCGAGGAGAGGACCACCTACGAGAAATACGAGGCCGCCTGGCGCGCCCGCTGGCACGAAGACGCCCCGAATGAGAAGCCGCGCTGAGGAGCATCTCCCCTCAGCGCAGCCGGAGCGGGCGGTTCGATGCCCGTGCCGTAGGTGATGGTCACCCGGTCGCCGGCTATGGCGGCCCGCCGCCACCGAACCCACGCGGGGCTCCCTCGGCGCCATCGCCGCCCTGCACGGCACGTTGCTGGCGACGTTCGGCTCAACCGCTCCGAGCACCAACGGCCCTGGTCGCCTCGGCGCGCGATCCGCGGGAGGCGTGCCGGGACCGGTCAGCCGGTGGCGGTCTCCGCTTCCCGTACGTCGAAGGTGACCCGTGCGGGCGCCAGCACCTGCGCCGGTTGCGTGGCGCCGGCGGCCACCGCGGAAATCCGTTCCCGTGCCGCCTCGTCGGGGACCCAGTCCGGCTGCCCCCGGTCCGATGGAGTCGGGCGGCGGCACCATGAAACGGGTGGACAGGTCAGGCCGGTCGGGTTCCGACGAGCGCGGAAGACGGCCGGTAGGGGAGAGGCACGCGGGGTGCGTCCGGCGCGACCTGAGGCGCGACCAGCAGCGGGTCGACCTGGATACGGTCGATACCCAGCGGGGTCAGCATGCTCCGCAGGGCCGACTCGCAGAGCCAGATCCACAGCTGGTCCGCGCCCATCGCGCTGGCGAGCCGGTCCGGGTCGGTGAAGGCGAGACCGACCCGGGTTCCCTGCGGGAGTCGGCCGGTCCGCACCGTCAGCGACTGCCGTCCCGGCGTGGTACGTACCGGGACGGCCCAGGTATCGGGAACCTCGTCCATGATGTTGCCTTTCTCTGGGGTGGCCGACTGGCCGGGCGGTGACACCCGGTCAGCGGGTGAATCGTTCGAGATCCCGCCCGAAGCGGCGGATCGCGTCGGCCCGGGCCCACGCCGGGGCGGGCACCGCCACCACCGGCACGCTCGCGCGCGTCACGCAGTACCGGGTGACGTGCCCACCGCCGCCGAACCGGCTGCGGTGGGGGCTGCCCACCACGAGGAGGTCGTTGTCCCGCCGGGCGTGGTCGACCAGCACCTGGCCGGCGTAGCCCTGCTCGACGACGATCTGCACGCTCACGTCCGGTGGCAACACGCCCAGCGCGGCGGCGAAGGCCTCCCGCACGTACGCGCGGGCGGCCCGGGCGAGGTCCTCCTGCCAGAGCCAGAGCCAGGGCATGGTGCCGGGCCGCCACAGCGGTACGAACGTCCATGCCCGCACGGCATGCAGCAGCGCGCGCTCGCGGCGGGCCAGCCGCACTGCGGTGCGCAGCGCCTCCAGCCCGGCGTACGACCCGTCCACGCCGACGACGACCCGCCGGGCGGGCATGGGGCGGCTCATGCCGGTGACGCCACGCGGGCTGGGGCGGCCGTGGGTCGTCCGGCGTCGGTGGCGAGGTCGAGGGGGCGGAGGATGCTGTGCGTGACGACGACCTCGGCGCCCCCACGCCGTCGCAGGTCGGCGACGACGCGGTGCAGCATCGTCAGGCTGGCGGCCGAGAGCCGGACGACGGCGTCGATGTCTGCTGCGATCCACCACGCGTCGACCGTGCAGGGCTCGGCCCGCAGGTACTCCAGCAGGTGGCTGCCGGGTGTAGCCGTGGTCAGCCGGACGCAGACCAGCGCTTCGTGCCGCCGCTCCGGCTCGTCGCCGGGCGACACTGCGGCCCTGGGCGATGCCGGGGGCGCGGGCAGCGCCGGGGACGGCGGTGACGGGGATGCGGCACCTGGCGTGACCCCCGGTGCCGACCGATACGGCCGTCCCTCGTCCACCGGCACCGGCCCGCGATCCCGCCGCCTCAACCGTCGTAACGTCATGTCGCCATCGTGGCGAGTCGGCCGCCGCGCATCCGGTACCGATACGGCGATTTGACGGTGCCCCAGCCATTCTTGACACGCCGTTGACGAGTACGCGGCGGTGCCCCGAGCGCTACAGATACGGCCTGCGGGGCGTCCCGGTCGGGAGCGCCGGTCCGCGGCGGCCGCCTGGCGGTCGCCGCGGATCGGCCTGTTTCCCGGTGACGTCAGGCGATCTTGCGGTGGTAGGCCCGCATGGCGAAGGCGTAGGCGACGATGAGGATGCCTGCGCACCAGCCGAGGGCGATCCAGATGTCGTTGCCGACCGGCTGCTGCTCGAACAACGCCCGGATGGTGTTGACGATGGAGGTGACCGGTTGGTGTTCGGCGAAGGCCTTCACCGGCCCGGGCATGGTGTCGGTGGGAACGAACGCCGAGCTGATGAACGGCAGGAAGACCAGAGGGTAGGAGAAGGCGGACGCTCCGTCTGGCGAGGACGCCGCCAGGCCGGCGATCATCGCCACCCACGTCAGCGCGAGGGTGAACAGGGCCAGGATCCCGACGACGGCGAGCCAGGCCAGCACACCGGCCGAGGTGCGAAAGCCCATGACGAGCCCGACCCCGATGATGACCACGACCGAGATGGCGTTGGACACCACTGAGGTCAACACGTGTCCCCACAGGACGGACGACCGTGCGATCGGCATGGAGTGGAACCGTTCGAAAATGCCGCTCTGCATGTCGTTGAACAGACGGAAGCCGGTGTAGGAGATGCCGCTGGCGATGGCGATGAGCAGGATGCCGGGCATCAGGTAGTTGGTGTAGTTGGCGGTGCCGGCCTGGATGGCGCCGCCGAACACGTAGCGGAACAGCAGCATGAACGCGATCGGCATGATCGTGACGGTGATGATGGTGTCCATGCTGCGGCTGACGTGGCGGATGGACCGTCCGAGCATGACGTTGGTGTTGCTGACGACATGTGAGCTCATCACTGCATCTCCTTGGTGCCGACGATCGACAGGAAGATCTCCTCCAGGGTGGGCTGGCGTTCCACGAGTTCCGCTTGCACGGGCGGCAGCAGCTGGCGTAGGTCCGCCAGGGTGCCTGACACGATGATCGTGCCTTGGTGCAGGATCGCGATCCGGTCGGCCAGCTTCTCCGCTTCTTCCAGGTACTGAGTGGTCAGAAGGACCGTCGTGCCCTTGCCGGCAAGGCTCTGGATCTCCTTCCACACTTCGATGCGGGCTTCCGGGTCGAGGCCGGTGGTCGGCTCGTCGAGGAAGATGACCGGCGGGTTGCCGATGAGGCTCATGGCGATGTCCAGACGCCGGCGCATGCCGCCCGAGTAGGCCGCCACCCGGCGCCCGCCCGCGTCAGTGAGGCCGAATCGTTCGAGCAGGTCGTCGGCGACCTGGCGGGGGTTCTTCACCTGGCGCAACCTGGCGACCATGATCAGGTTTTCGCGACCGGTGAGGATCTGGTCGACTGCGGCGAACTGCCCGGTCAGGCTGATCGACGCCCGGACCTTTTCGGGCTGTGCGACGGCGTCGAATCCGTTGACGCTTGCGCTGCCGCCATCGGGTTTGAGTAGCGTGGACAGGATGCGCACGACGGTGGTCTTGCCGGCGCCGTTGGAGCCGAGCAGTGCGAAGATGCTGCCGCTGGCCACGGCGAAGTCCACGCCCTTGAGGACTTCGAGCTTGCCGTAGGACTTGTGCAATCCCGTGACGTGAATCGCGAGGGGTGACGTTTCCATGTGGCGTTGCCTCCTTATTCGACGGTGACGTTGGCCGGTTCGACGCCGACGCCCTTGAGCGCGGCGAAGGTGAGCTTGTCCATGCGCGCCCCGTCGAAGTTCACAGTGCGCAGGGCCTTGTAGTACCTCTTGCTCCAGCCGCCGCGGAAGGAGCAGTCGCGCAGGATCGCCCCGCGTAGCGACAGGCCCTCAAGTCCTGCCCGGTCGAACTTCACACCAGTGAAGGCCGCCCGATCGAAGTTGAGGCCGCGCAGGTCGGACACGGAGAAGTCCACGCCGGTGAAGGTGCACTCGAAGACGGTCTTCCGCAGGTCGGTCTTGCGGAACGCGACGTCGGTGAGTGCGGCGTCGGCGAACCGGACACCGTTGAGCCCGGACATGTTGAATTCGGTACGGATCAGTCGCGCCCGACGGAAGCTGGCGTTCGACAGGTCGGACGTCGTGAAGTTCACGTCGGTCAGGTTGGCACCGTCAAAGTTGACGTCTCGCATGTCGCTGGACTTGAACTTGCTGCCGGTGAGATCGGCGTTGGAGAAGTCGGAGCCGCGCAGCGCGCTCGCTCCGAACCTGCCCTGTCGGGCCGCGACGCCGGCGAAGTCGCTGCCCTCCAGGGCGCTCGCGTCGAATCGGGTGACCACCTGCCGCTCGAGAACCCGCGAGAGATTCGACACCTCGCGTACCGTCTCCTCGATGTCGCCGATGCTGTCGACGGTCAGCTCGAACGCCGTCGCCTCGTCGTTGCCCTCGGCGAGCAGCTCGCGATATCGCTCCTGCAGATCGGCGAGCAGGTCCGTCTTCAGCTCGCCGACGCTCTTGGTGCCCTCGTAGGGGGCGAAGACGCCGTCCACGTACTCGTTGAGTTTGTCGCTCATTGGTGTTCGTCCCCTCTACAGCAGCGTGTCCAGTACGCGCTTGGCGTAGTCCCAGGTGGTCTTGTTGTGCGCGTAGGTCGCGCGGCCCTTGTCGGTGATCCGGAAGTATTTGCGCCGTCCGCCCTGGGATTCGTCGCCCCAGTACCAGGTGATGTCGCCGTCGGCCTCCAGGCGCCGGACGCTGGAGTACATCGTGGCTTCTTTGAGTTCGTATTCGCCCTGCGAGCGTTCGGCTATCAGCTTGACGATCTCGTAGCCGTAGCGGTCGGACTCTGTCAGCAGCCGCAAGATCATCGTGTCGGTGTTCCCGCGTAGCAGATCGGATGTGATCTTGTTGGTGCCCATGCCTCACCTCCTGGGTTACACCGTAGATCCGGGTACTGTGACTGTCAAGGTAGTTGGTGGGTCGCGGTATATTGGTGGCCGAGGCGTTGCCTCGAAGCCAGCTCCGCCGCAACCGCCACGGGAAGGGACACCGAAATGAACCAGCCGCTTGGCCGTGACGACATCGCGTTGCTGATCGAACAAGCCGCCGAGACCGGTGACCTCGACCTGCTGCGACGCCTGGCCGGCGCGGGCAGCAAGGATGCCCTCGACCAACTGGTCGAGTCAGCGGCAGAGCAGGAGAACGTCGGTGAGCTGCGCCGATTGGCAGCCACGGGAACCCGGGATGCCGCTGACCTCTTGGCTGAGATCGAAGACGAGACTGACGCGTAGCGAACGGGTCAGTTTCCGCGCCACCGTAGTGTCGACAGATCGCGTCGCCTGCCACGGGTGTCCTCGACCCTGCACCCTCGAACGCGAGATTGCCCGTTGCTTCGATGCGCCATCTCCGCCGTTCGCAAGTTGCACATTGCGCGACGACCGCACGTTTCGCGAGGACGTTAGGAAGAGACCCCGTCCGAGCAGTACCGCTCGCGGGCCCGTCCGGAGGTATGCATCCGGCGTTCACCTTCGTCGCCGACATCGGGCCGGCCCTGCGCTTCGTCTGCGCCCGGTCATGAGCGACCGCCCGCGGACCGCCCCGTGATGCAGTCCGGGGCGAGCGACCTTGCCTCTCGCCCCGGCTCAGGCCCACGGCTCAGAGCAGGACGATCGTGAAGTCCCCGTGGGTGATCGTCCGCACGGCGGTCTTGGACCAGGCGAGCCCGTCGCGGTGGCGGTTGTGGGCACGGTCGCACGCCGAGGAGCGGGGGCGGTGGTCGCGGCGGGTGCGGGCCTGTCGCTCGGCCAGTCTGCTGTTGAGTTCGCGCCGGCGCACACCTGGCTGATCGGGGTGGGCGGCGTGTTCGCCGGCTGCGTGTCGCTGCGGCCGGCCGAGGACGCCCACTGGCTGGAGCACTCCTGCCTGGCTCCGGCGCTGCAGGGCGGCGGCATCTGTGGGCCGTGCTGGGCGGGCTGCGGAGCAGTGCGCCCGCGATGGCACCAGCGGAGCCGCGGACCAGGGACGCCGGGGTGGAAGCAGGCGGAAGCTCGCCGCGTGCCTGTCATGCCCTCTTTCCGCACGCGAATTGACGCGACGACGGCGAGTATCTTTCCAACATGAACGGGCCATCGATCATCGACAGTGGCCAACCTTGAGGAAATCTTGAGAAGCGGCTGTGAATCGGCACCCGGTCTGCTCGGGCGCGGCGGGGACCGCGGTCCACACCGGAATCGGGAGGTCAGAGCCGAGCCGCGCTCGCGGGCCGGCCACCCCAGCTGCATCCGTGATCGCAAGTTGGTGAGCGCCGCAGTACGCCGACGCCGCTCGGAACCCGACTTTCGGCCGGTGGATGATCAGCAGCGAAAGCTTCGGTGAATTGGGCCGTCGCGGGTTGCCCGGTGTGGAGCGAGCACTGCAGGGTTTGGGCACGACCCCCCCCACGACGGAAGTGCTGACCTGTGCGTCTACTGGCGTTCCTCGCCGCCCTTGTTGCCGCGTTCCTCGTCGCCGCTCCGGCGCAGGCGCACGTCCGCGCGACCTCGGTCGCGGTCGACCTGCGCAGCCAGGGCGACGGCGTCGCGGCTGTCGTCGACGTGGAGTACGACGTCCTCGCCCGGCTGCTGAGTCTCGACGGTGCCCTGAGCCCGGACGCGGTCGGCGTGGACGGCGCGGCCGCCGAGGTGCCGACCGAGGTGCGGCGCAGTTCGCTGGACGCGCACGCGAGCGACGTGGCGGCGTACGTCGGCGGGCGGCTGCGGCTGAGCCGTGGCTCGATCGGGTGCACCGCTGAGGACGACGCCCTCGTCGAACTCGCCGACTCCGGGGCGGCGCGGGTCGCGCTCGCCTACGACTGTCCGGCGCTCGGCGCGCTCACCGTCCGCAGCGACATCTTCCGCCTCTCCGACGGCGTCATCGACGACACCACCACGATGGTGGCCTACGACATCGACGGTCGCCGCGGGTCGACGTTGCTCGACACCGCGCACACCAGCGTCACGGTGGGGCGCACCGACCTGCTCAGCGAGATCCCGCGGTTCGTCCGGCTCGGCGCGGAGCACCTGCTCTTCGGGCTCGACCACGTGCTGTTCCTGCTGGCGCTGCTGCTGGGCGCGAAGCGGCTGCGCGACGTCGTCGAGGTCGCCACGGCCTTCACGATCGCACACTCGGTGACCCTGGTGCTGGCCGCGATCGGCTGGGTCAGCGTGCCCGGGTGGATTGTCGAGCCGCTCATCGCGCTGTCGATCGCGTTCGTCGCGCTCGACAACCTGCTCTCGCCGAGGGCGAGCCACCGGCTGCCCGTGGTCTTCGGCTTCGGGCTGCTGCACGGGCTCGGCTTCGCGGGCGCGCTCAGCGTCGACGGGCCGCTGTCGGCCTCGACGCTGGCCGACCTGGTCTCCTTCAACGTCGGCATCGAACTCGCCCAGTTGACGATCATCGCCCTCACCTTCCCGGCGCTGCTGTTCCTGCGCAGGGCCGCGACCATGCCGATCGCCGCTCGCGCCCTCACGCTCGGCACCGTCGCGGCGACCGTCGCCGTCGCCGGTGCCGGCCTGGTCTGGTTCGTCGAACGCTCGCCGCTCCTGACCTGACACCCACCTCACGCCCCCCATCCCGAAGGATCCCGATGTCCGCGTTCACCCGGACACGCGCACGCCTGCGCGTCGTCCTGTACGCCACCACGCTGGGGCTTGCCGCCAGCGTCGTGGCGGGCCCGCTCGCGTCGTACGCGGCGGCCGTCCTCGACCCGCCGGAGGCCACCGTCAGAGGCGTCGTGTACGTCGACGGCAACGGCGACGGCCAGCGCAACCCCGACGAGGTCGGCCTGGCCGGCGTCCGCGTCTCCGACGGCAAGGTCGCCACCACGACCGCCGCCGACGGCTCCTACTCGCTGACGATCTCCATCGACCGTCGCACGACGGACATCGTGTGGGCCGGCCAGCCGCGGGGCTACCGGTTCGGCCTGGACCAGTACAAGGAGCCGAGGTTCTGGGCCAACCTCGGCCAGCTCGCCGACGAGGCTACGGCGACCGCGGACTTCGCGCTCGTCCGTGACGTCATCTCCGACGGCGACACCTTCTCCTGGGCCAACATCGCCGACCCGCACGTCAACGCACAGCTGCCCGACCAGATCCGCGAGATCAACTCCACGGGCACCGACCTGCGCTTCATCGCGGTCAGCGGCGACCTCACCAACGACGCCAGCCAGGGGCAGTTCGACACGTATCGTCGCGGCACCCAGCAGTCGGCCGTCGGTGTGTGGCCGGCCGTCGGCAACCACGAGTACGCGAGCGGGTCGGCGTACGCGGACAAGATCGAGAACTATCGCCGGAACGTCGGCCCGGAGTGGTACTCGTTCAACTACGGCGACCGGCACTTCGTGGTCCTCGAGAACAACGGCTCGGCGCCGTTCGACGAGGAGCTGAACTGGCTCAAGGACGACCTCGCCGCGAGCGTTCCGCTCGACGACGACCCGACCAACGACATCGAGGTCGTCGTCCTCACCCACCAGCCGATGAACGTCCCGTTCGGCTCGCCGTCGACGTACGACGCCTTCGGTGACGTGCTCGAGCACTACAAGGCGCAGCTGATCCTGGTCGGCCACGAGCACTCCAACCAGGTCGAGAACCACTCGGCGTTCGCCTCGACCGCCAAGCACATCCAGACCGTGTCGAGCTCCTACACGATCGACAACGCGCCCCGCGGCTTCCGCTACGTCCACATGGCGGGTCCGCGCTTCGACAACCCGTTCCGGATGTACGGCGAGAACGAGCACCTCACCATCGTCAGCCCCGCGCCGGGCTCGAAGGTGCCGGCCGCGAAGTTCCCGGGCATCCAGATCAACGCCTACGACACCGGCGACGAGGTCGTCTCGGCGCGCTACCGGATCGCCGGCGACAAGAACTGGATGCCGCTGCACCACAGTGGCGAGTTCACCTGGCAGAGCAACCTGCCCGACAGCCTGGAGACGGTCGGTGCGCACAGCATCGAGGTGAAGGTGGTCGACGCGGCGGGCAAGACCTGGACCAGATCGGCAGACTTCACCCTCACCGACGAGCCGGCGCTCGAGCCGGTCGCCGGCGGTGACTGGGACCAGCACCACGGCAACGAGGCCCACTCCGGTGTCGCCCCGGCGCAGGAGGCCGGCCGCCGCCTGGCCTGGAGCTTCCGCACCGACGGCACCTTCCTCACCGGCTCGCCGGTCATCCACGACGGTGTCGTCTACGCGGGCACCCGCGACGAGAACGGCGACGGCAACAGCCGGATCCACGCCGTCCAGCTCAAGAACGGCAAGGAGCTGTGGAACCTCGAGGTGCCGCAGTCGATCCACGGCAGCCTCGCCTACGGCGACGGCCTCATCTTCGCGCCGACCCTCGGCTCGGAGCTCTACGCCGTGGACGCGGTTTCCGGCGAGCTGCGCTGGAAGGCCGTGCCCGAGCAGGCGCCGGCCCCGAACAACCAGCGCACCTACGGCTACTACTCACCGGCCGTCTCCGGCCACACCGTGCTCTGGCCCTACCAGACCCGCTTCGGCATCGGCAGCCAGGGCGTTCTCAAGGCGCTCGACACCCGCACCGGTGCGCAGATCTGGGCCTCGCCGATGTCCGGCGCGACCATGAGCGACGGCACGCCCGCCGTCATGGACGGCACCGTGTACGTCGGCAACGAGACCGCCGACCGCGTGCTCGCCTACGACCTGGCCACCGGCGCCCGGAGATGGACGGGAGCCGAGTCGCTCGGCAGCTGGCAGGACGGTGTGCCGACCGCGGCTGAGGGCAAGGTCTTCATCGGTGCCAACAACGGCATCGCCGCCCGCGACGCCAAGACCGGGGCGACCCTGTGGACCTACCGGAGCTCGCGCTCCTCGCTCGTCTCGAGCGGCTCGACCCCGAGTGCCGCGGCCGTCAAGGACGGCGTCGTCTACATGGGCTTCCCGAGCGGTTCCGTCGTCGCCCTCGACGCCCGGACCGGCAACGTCTTCTGGGAGCGGGCACTGCCCGGCGACATCTACCACGGTGGCGTCATGTCCAGCCCGGTCGTGGCCGGCGACACGCTCTTCGTCGGCGCCAACAACGGCAGGTTCTACGCCCTGGCCACCGACACCGGCCAGATCCTGTGGAGCCACGAGACCGGCACCTGGGTGGGCGCCGGCCCGGCCGTCAGCGGCAACACCGTCGTGACGGGCGCCTGGGACGGCAACCTCTACGCCTACGTGCCCGGCGGCGAGTCCGCGCGGCGCTGGGCGACCGTGACCGGCACCGTCAGCGACCCGGAGACCGGCGCTCCGATCACCGGCGCGAAGGTCACCGCCGTCGCCGCCGGCCAGGACACCGCGGTGACCAGCACCGACGCCGAGGGCCACTACCGGATCGGCCTGCCGGAGTCGACCTGGACCGTCACGGCGGCCAAGCGCGGCCTGATCGCCGACGACCGCTCGGCGGCCACCGTCACGGTCGGCACCACCGGCACCGCGACGGCCGACCTCAAGCTGATCAAGGTGACCCACCCGGTCGCCGGCAGGTCGACGTACGCGCCGGACTACGGCAACGGCAGCACGCGTACGGACGCCGTCACCGGCAAGGAGTACTACTACCTGGCCAACGACAAGATCCGCGCGTCCGTGACGCCGTACGCCGCCGGCAACAACGGCGCCGGCGGTCTGGGCCAGGGCGCGCTGTCGGACCTGATGCTCAACGACGCCAACGGCGCCGAGACCCTCGACTGGGGCGAGATGCTGCTGCGGCCGAGCCTCACGCCGCCCGACTCGTGGGACCGGCCGAACGACCAGCTCGACCTGCCCGACCTCGCGGTCGACGGCGCTGCCGTGGTCGGCGACGGTCAGTACCGGGCGAACCCGGCCATCAAGGCGCAGGTCCGCTACGAGACCCTGCCCGACGCCCCGATCGTGAAGATGACGGTCAAGCTGACCAACACCGGCACGACGGGCTACCAGGGCTACTTCAACTACATGATCGACCCCGACAGCTCGGTCGACAACGGCCGGATCCCCGGGTTCAGCGGCATCAACCCGGGTTTGAAGACCTCGGGCTGGACCGGGAACTACGTCTACGCCGGTGCTGACGCGGCCACCACGAACGGCCAGGCCGCCCACGGGCTCGCGTGGGCGCTGGACACGCCGGCCGCGGTCGGTGCGTACGGCTACGTCGAGGGCCTCTACTACGACGCCACGATGGCGGCCGGTGCGACCAGGCAGTTCAGCTTCTACCACCTGACCGACTACGCGACCGCCGGTGGCGACCCCACCCGCAACATCGCGAACTGGGCCGACGAGATCGACCTGCACGACCCGGCCGTCCCGGACGCCGCTCGCGCGGCCGGCACGATCACCGCGGGCGGCACCGCCGTCTCCGGTGCCCGGGTCGCCCTCGAGCAGGCCGGTACGGTAGTCGCGACCACGAGCACCGACGCGCAGGGCAAGTACCTCGTCAAGGCCCCGGCCGGTCGGTACGACGTCCGGGTGTCCATGCTGGGCTACCGGACGGCCGGCGGCACGGTCACCGTGCCGGCGGCACGGTCACCGTGCCGGCGGTGGGCAGTGGCGTCGAAGACGTCGCGCTGAGTCCGGTCACGGTCGAGGCGAGCTACGGCAAGCAGATCGGCACGGGTCTGGTCGAGGCGGGCTACGGCGACGTCATGCTCGAGAACGACAAGCTCTCGATGGCGATCGCCGACGCCTACAACGACTCGCAGCTCTCCGGTGGCACCCGCGGCAAGCCGGTCGACATCGCCGTCCGCGGCATGGCCGACCAGTTCGACTGGATCAACCTGCCCTACGTCTCGGCGACCCAGCCGACCGGCGGTAGCGCGTGGGACAACCGGTCGGTGGCGGCGACCGACGTCCAGATCGTGCAGGCGACCGGCGACAAGGCCGTCGTGCGGGTGTCCGGGCCGGTCAAGGGCTTCACGGGTCTGACGGCGACGACGACGTACACGCTGAAGCCGGGCGACGACTTCGCCACGGTGGCGACGGAACTGAGCAACTCCGGCTCGGCTCCGCTCAGCGTGTGGACCGGTGACGCGATGGACCACGACGCGGCCGGCCAGGCCAGTGTCGTCCCGGGCACCGGCATCGTGGCGCCCGGCGCGACGGCGGCGTACGCCCCGACCAAGCCGTACATCGGCATGACCGGGACCGACCCGCAGGTCTTCGGTCTCGTCTACGGCACGCCGGCCAGCGCCTTCGACGTCTACGCCGCGGGCAACTGGGTGATGAGCCGGTTCAACGTCGACGTGCCGGCGGGTGGCTCGTACAGCCTCACCCGCAAGCTCGTCGTCACCCCGGGCACCGACGCCGTGGGCATCCTCGACGGCGTCCCCGCGCCGTAACGCACACGCACCCCACCACACGGGGCCGGCCCGGACTCCAACCGGGCCGGCCCCGTGTGGGGCGCCGGCGCTCGCGACGCGGGGATCGGTGGATCAGGAAGTCGCCGCGGGGCGCCGGACGAACAGGACCGCCGGGATCACCATGACGAGCAGGACGACGCCGCCGACGAGCCAGCCGAGGTGAAGGGCGTCGGTGAAGGCGCGCGGCGCGGCCAGGGAGAGCGTGTGTGCCAGCGGGGCGGGGAGCTGACCCGTGCTGCCGCCGTGCGTGGCCCCTGCGACGACCGCTCCGGCCGTGTCGGACGGCACCCCGGCCGTCGCCAGCTGCTCACGCAGGTACGTCGGGAAGTGGGTCGTCGCGAGGGTGCCGAGGATGCTCGGGCCGAGCACGCTGCCCAGCTGGCGGAACATGTTGACCGAGCCGGCGGCCATGCCGGCCTGCAGCGGTGGCACGCTGTTGACGGCGGCGGCGGTCGACGGCGCCACCAGCAGCGCCGAGCCGACGCCCGCGGCGAGCAGCCCCGGCCACATCGTCCCGTACCCGCTGGACGGGCCGACCATCAGCAGCGCGAGGGCCCCGGCGCCCATGAGGACGAGCCCCGCGGCGAGCACGGAGGCGATGCCGACCCGGCGGGCCAGGCGTCCGGCGAGTGCGCTGACGACGATGTAGGGGACGAACATGGGGAGCAGCTTCACTCCGGTCTCCAGGGCGCTCGCGTGGGCGATCCGTTCCAGGTAGAGGACGGTGAGCAGGGAGATGCCGACGAAGCCGAACATGGTGACGGCGCTGACGGCCATCACGGTCGCGAACGAGGCGCTCTTGAACAGCCGCAGGTCCAGCATGGGGTCGTGGTGGCGGAGTTCGAGCCGGACGAAGGCCGCCAGCGCGACGCCGAAGACCACGTAAGCCGCGATGATCGGGGGCTGGCCGTAGCCGCTGGCGCCCCCCTGGATGATGGCGTAGGTCGCCGACGCGATCGCGATGGTGCCCAGCAGCACGCCGGCGGGATCGAGTCGTCGGGTCGGATGCCTGCTCTCTGCCACGAACAGCGGGGCGAGCACAAAGGCGAGCACCCCGACGACGAGGTTGGTCAGGTAGACCGCGTGCCAGGAGGTCCGGTCGAGGAGCGCGCCCGCCACCAGCGGCCCGATCGCCAGCCCGAGACCTGCGCAGCTGGCCCAGACGCTGATGGCGCCGGTCCGCTGGTGGGGGTCGGTGAAGGCGTGACTCACGATCGACAGGCTCGACGGCAACACGGCCGCGGCGCCGACCCCCATCACGGCCTGGGCCGTGATGAGCACACCCGCGTTCGGCGCGGCGAAGGCGAGCGCGCTGCCGAGCGTGAAGAGGGCCACGCCGTAGCAGAAGACCCGGCGCCGCCCGAGCAGGTCGCTCAGCGTGCCGGCGGAGAGGACCAGGCTCACCACGGCGAGGCTGAAGGCACTGCTCACCCAGACCAGCGTGCTGGCGGACATGTGCAAATCGTCCTGGATCGGCGGCAGCGCCGAGATCGTCGACGACACGTTGACGAAGGTCATCATCACGCCCAGGCAGACGACCAGGAGGGCGAGCCATCGTCGCCGTGCCTCGGTCGCGGGCGCCGGCCGGGGCCCTGCGGCGGTGTTAGGCTGGCTAGTGGAAACCATAGCCAGAACGGTAGCACCCCTGGCTATGCAAACGTCTAGCCAGAGGGGGTGTGGTAGCCATGACACAGCCCGCCGGGCCGGCCGAGCCCGACACCGACGCCGTCATCGCCTTGACCGGCCGCTTCGCCGATCGCGACCGGTGGCAGGCGGAGGGCTGGTGCCGCATCGAGCACGCCCTGGAGCTGATCGGCACCCGGTCGGCGATGATCCTGATGCGCGAGCTCTACTACGGTGGCCGACGCTTCGACGAGCTGGCCCGGCGTACCGGCCTGACCGAGGCGGTGGCCGCCAAACGGCTCAAGCAGCTGGTCGCCGACGGTCTGCTGCAGCGACGGCCCTACCAGGAGCCGGGCAAGCGCACCAGGTACGAGTACGTCCTCACCGACCTGGGCCGGGAGCTCTTCCCCGTGCTCGTCGCCCTGATGCAGTGGGGGGAGCGGCTCGGCCGCGACGGCGGCGTCGAACTCGTGCACGCCGGCTGCGGGAGCCCGCTCGGCGTCGTGGTGAAGTGCGCAAAGGGGCACGAGGTGGCACTACCGGACACCGCCGCCCGGCTGGTCACGGACGGAAACGGCACCGACCTCCCATAAGGGGAACGGCGCCTCTTCGCCATCCTTTAGTGAGCTGGTCGTGCCAGCGGGTCTCGGCGTGTCAGCTCGATCGTCATGAACCCGAGGCAGACCGCGGCCAGTGCGGCGAGGGCGCTCAGCGCCGGAAGTTGAGCGGTGACGGGTACCAGCGCAGTGATCACCAGCGTTTGGGTGATCCGTTGTGGGTGGACGCGGTGGGTCAGCCGCCAGCGGATCGCGTGGTCTGCGAGCAGATAGGTGATCACGCCGACGAAGAGAGCCAGGTGCGGGAGTGCGTCGAGCGGGACGCCGGGTTCGAACAGGCCCCGGCTGCCCAGTACGGACATGGTCTTGCCGAGCCCGAATGAGACGATCACGATGCCGGCGATCAGCGGCAGGTGCAAGAGCACGTAGGCGTCCTGGGCGAGCGGTGCACGACGGGCTTCGCCGGTTGCCGCCAGAGCCCGCCCGCCATAGCTGGCGGTCGTGCTGAAGTAGATCCACCAGAGTGCGGCGAGCAGGGCCGTGCCAACTGTGGCGGCGACGATGATCCTCGGGGAGACGGGCGTGTAGATCACGGCGGTGCCCATGGAGATGACCGCTTGGCCGAGCGCGATGATGATGATGAGGCTGTACCGGTCGGCCCAGTGCTCGGCAGGCCATGTCCACCAGTGGCGGGCTCCGGCGAGCCGGTTGCCGACCAGGTCCACGGCGATGGCGGCGATCCAGACCCCGGCGCGCACGGGGGTCAGCAGTCGGACATCGCCCACGGGCTGCGGCAG
The DNA here is from genome assembly GCF_040610095.1 of Micromonospora sp. NPDC004540. Taxonomy (NCBI): domain Bacteria; kingdom Bacillati; phylum Actinomycetota; class Actinomycetes; order Micromonosporales; family Micromonosporaceae; genus Micromonospora; species Micromonospora sp. NPDC004540. The sequence goes on along the minus strand of NZ_JBEXLR010000008.1, from coordinate 1,757 downwards.
CAACGCGGCGGCGAACAGGAGGGCGAGCGCCAGCAGGGTCGGCACGGCGCTGCGCATCACGGCGGCCCGCTGCGTCGGCTCCTGCCGAACGCTGAGCCAGAACGCGCCGAGGAACAACAGCCGGATCAGCGCGTAGCAGGTCACGAAGACCAGCGGCCCGGGCAGGCCGCTACCGTCGGCGTTGAACGCCTCCGGGCTGGCCAGAGTGATCACCGCGGTGAGCGCGACGACGAGCACCAGCACCAGGCGCACCATCGGGTGCTCCGAGCGGACCGCAATGCCCAGCCAGGTGTAGGCGCACCAGGCCACCCAGAGAACGATGAGCACCAGCAGCCCGCGCACCAGGCCGCGCCCGGTCGGGTCGTCGGCCATCAGGGCGGCGACCTGCAGGAACGCGTACACGTAGACCAGGTCGAAGAAAAGCTCCTTCGGCGTCACACCGGCCTGCTTCATGAGGGGTTGTATCTCGGCGTGCAGCCGGCGGTGACGGTGCCGGAAGACCGTGGCGTCGGCCAACGCCATGGCAGCCACCGCTGCCGTCAACAGCGCCAGTTGGGCCAGCACCGGCACCCGAGGAGCGACCGCCGCCAGGGATCCGACCAGGAGGATTCCGAGGATGGGTGATCGGCCGAGCAGGCGCAGCGTGCGCACCTCGAACAGGACCAGGCCGACGAGATAGAGGATCACCCCGCCGTAGAGCACCAGCAGCCGTAGCTCGGCGGGCGTCTCCGACGACACACGCAGCTCGAACAGCGTGTGGTGGAGGCCGAGTGCGACCAGGATGAGCCCGGCCATCATCGGCAGGTGCAGAAACGTGTACGCGTCCCGCCCGAGCAGCGCTCGTCGGGCCTCCGACACCCGTTCCAGCGCCAGCTCCGCGGCGAACCTGGCCACGTCGAAGTAGGTCCACCACAGCGCCCCAGCAAGCACGACACCGAGCACCGCGCCGGCCAGGACCTCCACGGTGAGCGGATGCGGCACGGCGAGACCCTGACCCAGCCCGACCGAGATGATGGCCTCGCCGACACCGATCAGGATGATCAAGCTGTGCCGCTCCGCCCAGTAGCGGATGGACCTGATCCGCCAGGTACCGGCACCGAGCAGGAGAGCGCCGCCGTACGCGGCGACGATCGCCAGAGCGACCAGGGCGAACCGGATCCATTCGCGGATCACCACTTCCGCGACGAACGCCTGCTCACTGTGCTCATATGACGGCACGAGGGCAGAAGCCAGCAGCACCAGCCCACCGGCCGTGAGCACCGGCCAGGCTTTCCACAGCCGCCGGCGGGTTGCTGGTTCCGCCACGCCGGCGGCGGTGGCGAATGCGAGGGCGCTACCGCGGGCGAGGATGTAGCAGACCGCGAACACGACCGGTCCGGAGAGCCCGCCGGGGCGATCGATGAATGCCTCCCTGGCCGTCAGGCCCAGCACGAAGAGCATCGCGCTCAGTCCGAACACGAACACCGGCATGATGCCCCGGTCCAGCCGGACGATGTTGCCCAGCCACGCGTACGGCGCCCAGCAACCCCACAACAGCACGAGCAGCAGCAGACCACGGGCAAGGCCGGCCGGATTGAGCTGCTCGGCGGTCACACCGGCGACGTTCAGAAACGCGAACACGAAGATCAGGTCCAGAAACAGCTCCAGCCGGGTAACCCTGCCGGGTCTGTCAAGAAAACGGTGTAACACGGGTTGTTGAGGACTACTTGCGGGCTGCGGCGAGTCGGCCTTCGAAGGCCATCTCGAAGGCGTTCAAC